>VFFY01000230.1 GCA_009392675.1 SAR202 cluster bacterium
AAGCCATTAGTTTTAGCTGACTCCATTAATTCCGGTGACAGTAAATTTATATTCGGAAACAATCCTTTTATCCTATTTTGGACACAAAATTCAATGTCCTCTTGAGTAGGGTTAATAACCAATAAACCATGTCCCACTGTCGGCATGACTTTTGCAGACAAGCGGACCTGATCCCGACTGAAGGAAATGATTGAAACCCCGGGAATATCAATTTGTTCCTTGAGCTCTTCTGGAATTAAATCATGTTGGTCCAACATATCTTTAAGTTTGTTGACTAACTGTTCTTCCAAGGCTTTTATCTCAACAAAGACATGAGTCTTATCAGCATATCGTGAGAGAAATTTTTCTAAACTTGGCACTATCTCGCCAGGATAACCAACCTCGTTGTCTTTTCGAAACCAGGAGCCTGCATCGAGCTGGCTTATTTGTTCAAAAGACATAGATTTTAAAAATCCAGTGCCATCTGTGGTCCTATCCACCTTTTCATCGTGCATAACAACCAGTACACCATCAGCGGAAAGGTGCACATCAAGTTCCAACAGCTCGAAACCGTTATCCAGTGCATGATCAAAACTACTGATTGTATTTTCAGGCCTTTCAGCTGAAAATCCTCGATGAGCAATAATTAACGGGTATACCAAGAAATTTCCTACTTGTTTCTATTCACTAAAATTAAAACATATAATAAAACTATAAATGCTCGAATGATATGCCAACGTAGCTCAGTGGTAGAGCAGCTCTTTCGTAAAGAGCAGGTCGTCGGTTCAATCCCGACCGTTGGCTCCACAAATTTATCTCCTGTGTCTTTTGATTGGTCACATAAATACCTATAAAAACTCAACTTTACCTTGCCTCAGATAAATTAACCCGTAACCAGTTTGATATTCTCTCTGCATTTAGTCATTGATATGCGATCATTGATGTGTAAATAGTTTTGTAAAGGACCTTTGTCGATGATGATCCCATCCGAAAAAATTAGAAATATCACCATAATTGCTCATGTTGATCATGGTAAAACTACCCTAGTAGATGCTTTCTTAAAGCAAAACAACATTTTCACTGAGCGTGAAGACCCTGGTGAATTAATAATGGACAGCAATCCACTTGAAAAAGAAAAGGGAATCACCATAGTAGCCAAGAATACTTCAATCATGTACCAGGGCACCAAAATAAATATCATAGATACCCCTGGCCACGCCGATTTCAGCGGGGAAGTAGAAAGAGTAATGAATATGGCTGACGGGTGTATTCTCCTCGTGGATTCTGTAGACGGGCCTATGCCACAGACCAAATACGTTCTTCAGCAAGCATTGACCTATGGGCTGACTCCAATAGTAGTTATCAACAAAATAGATCGGCCTGAACGAAGGCCACAGGAAGTGCATGCAGAAGTTGATGATTTGTTTTTAGAACTGGCAACAAAGGAATCACAGTTGGAATATCCAGTTCTTTTTGCTTCAGCGAGGGAAGGATATGCTATCGAAAATATGGGGGATATACCAAGTGATATCAGCCCTTTAATAGATGTGATAATTAATGAAGTACCAGCACCGACAGGAAGTCCGGATGACCCTTTGCAAATATTGGTTACCGCATTGGACCATGATGACTATGCTGGCCAAATAGCGATAGGAAAAATATCCCGTGGAAGTGTATCCAGCAAATCACCTGCCGCGTTGATTTCACCTGATGGGGAAATTTCCAATCACATAATTGAAACCACCTTTATATATGACGGAATGAAAAGAAGTAAAATCAACAAGGCAGGCCCTGGCGAAATTGTCGCTATTACTGGCTTATCTGAGGTGAATATTGGAGATACAATTTCTGATCCCAGTGACCCGCATCCCCTACCTCCAATCAAGGTTGAGGAACCCACAGTAAAAATGTCCTTTGGTGTCAATACCTCGCCTTTCATGGGCAAGGAAGGAATGCATCACACCTCGAGGGAACTCTTAAAAAGACTCAAGGAAGAGATACGTACAAATGTCGGGTTACGGGTAGAACAGACAGAAAATACGGATGAGTTTAATGTCAGCGGTAGAGGGGAATTACATTTGTCAGTTCTTGCTGAAACCATGCGAAGAGAAGGGTACGAATTTCAAGTATCACAAGCGCAGCCGATCCTTAAAACAATTGACGGCCGCCTTCACGAGCCTTTCGAATATTTACATGTCGAAACGAATGAAGACTATTACGGGGTCTTGACTGAGAATTTAAACCGCAGATTAGGGTTGTTAGAGGACGTTGTCAACGATGGGAATGGAGCCCTTAGATTAACATTTTTGGTCCCGACGAGAGGTCTCATTGGGTTTAGATCCTTTTTCCAAAATGCGACCCATGGGGACGGGATTATGTCTAGCCGTTTCGCGGAATACAGAAAAAAAGAGGGGAAAGTTAGAAGGTCAAATCAAGGGTTCCTTGTAGCTTCAGAGACAGGAGAATCAGTAGCCTATGGGCTCATTAATTCTCAAGAACGCGGGAAAAATCTCATAGATAGCGGTATCCAAGTTTATGAAGGCATGATAGTCGGTCTAAATTCCAGATCTTCAGATTTAACTGTTAATGTCTGCAAAGAAAAGAAACTAACCAATGTGCGATCTTCAACATCTGATATCGCTACCAAACTAATAAAGCCGCAAACACTTTCCTTAGAGGAATCTTTGGACATCATTTCTGATGACGAGTTAATAGAAATAACTCCTAAAAATCTTAGGCTCCGAAAAAGAATACTTTCAGGAGAAGCCCGCCTTCGTCAATTAAAGCGGGCCCAAAAGCCCAGCAAAAATTGAAGGGATAAAATACTCTCTCTGTCTAAAAAAAACAGGTGGGATTATTGTTGCAACCTCATATTGCTCAATTTGTTACTTTGATGGAAAACGGCTCACCACAAATATCCCACGTGTGGTTCGACACTGACGGGGAAAACATTCTGGTCAATAAGGCCTTTGGTCGAATAAAAGTCCACAACATAGGAAGAGACGCACATGTAGCAATTGCAGTGTTTGGTCCTACGAACCACTCTTCCAGGGTTCTAAATATCTAAGATCTTGTATCCGGCATCACTGAATTAGGTGCACTAGACCATATAAGTACGCCAGCAAAAAGTATGAGGAAACCCAAATTTACCAAAATCACAACCGTCAAAACACAAGGTTAATAATAGTCATACAACCAACCATGATAACGGGATGTTAAATGCCACCCGCTAGTAATTTTGATACAACTTACTTTCGGCCAAATCGATAACCTGGTATTTCATCCCGCTGTCAGACATCGTACGTTCTGCTGCCGCAGTGACCAAAATACGCCCTCCTTTGCCGACCACCTCACCATTGACCATTATTGGATCCCCATCCACGAAAGACATTACAGGTTCTCCTGAATGAGGGTCTAGCACAGTAATATCTGCGTCCGCTCCTTCAGAAAAATGTCCTTTGTTCAACAAGCCCACCATTCTGGAAGGTGTCCAAGATAACTTATTAACCATTTCCATAGGAGTAAATGCGCCGAACCGAACTAGGGCCATAGTAGTTTGGATAGCCACATTTCGAGGATGGGAGCCTCCATCCGTGCTGACTGCATCCACAACGAAATCGCCAGCACTATCCTTTTCAGTGGTCAAACTAAAAGCCGAACCGGGTAAATTAACAGGAAAACTCATCCCCACCATAGTCTTCGATTTGTTGTATATACCTAAAGCCTCTTTGCCTTTTATGTACGCTATTTCCCCTCCTTTAACACTGATGACAGATGCATACCCATCAATTATCGCTTCCCTCATCCCATCTATAGTCGGTTCAAAGCCTCTCGCCTCTAAACAGTTTCTAGGTACGTTTGCAATTACATTCCCGTCTTTATCACAGGCCCCATTCGTACCGTTTTCCACAGCATGATAAACCTCAGAATTTATCTGCCCTTTTAGTGAACCAAGAAGCTTAATTGCCTCCTTGCACTCCTCCACTGAATCTTTCACAACCCCCCTGCAGTAAGAATTAACATGACATATATGTAGTCTTCCTTGGCCTAATATTTCTGGTATCTCCCGCAACCCTCCTAGATGGCTACCTGAATCCTTGGAGCCAACATGGAATGCCACATATGCTCCCTGAGAATTTGATTCTCTAACAATTTCCGATGTGGTTTCCTGAGAGAAAGGGTGGTAGCCACCTAACATTTTTACACCTATGCAACCTTGCCTCAAGGCGTCGGAAACTGTACTGGCTATTTCTCCCCTTGAAGGATTATCAGAAGGAATCGTAAGTCCGGGAATCAAAGCAAATTGGCCAGCAACATTCAGTCCAGCTCCGTTTCGTTTAATACCGTCGATCAAATTTTTTCCTGTGCCACCCATATCCACAACAGTCGTGGTACCAGCTTTTGCCAACATTCCATACCCCAAAGAAGGATCTACCGTTCTGGCAATACCAGCGACATGAGCATGAGTGTCAATCTGGCCAGGTATAACCCATTTCCCTTGCAGATCTACGGTATTTGCACCTAAACTCGCAACCCTGGTTGTAGAAATACGGTGTATTTTTCCATACTTAATGATAATATCAGCGATCTCATCAAAGTTATTGGCAGGATCTATTATCCTTCCTCCTCTCAACACCAAATGGTTTTCTTCCATAAACTCACGAATCCTGCAAAGACAATATATATTGCACATATAGTAAACTACCACTTGGAAACCCAACAAAATTAGGAATATTAAGATGCGTATTGGAGCAGTTTTTCCTCAAACCGAAGCTGGTACAGATGTAGCAGCGATAAAAGAATATGTTCAAAGTATAGAAGCCTTTGGCTTCGATCACATCTTGGCTTTTGACCATGTGTTGGGTGCAAACGCATCAAGTCGCCCTGGATGGTCTGGGGCTTATCAACATACTGATTCGTTCTATGAACCGATCACCTTTTATAGTTATGTAGCAGGGATTTCAAACCATCTAGAATTGGCCACTGGGGTAATTATTCTGCCGCAAAGACAGACGGCCCTTTTTGCCAAACAATCAGCCACCCTTGATCTCCTATCAGGAGGTCGATTACGACTAGGAATTGGAACAGGTTGGAATCAGGTCGAATATGAAGCGCTTGGAGAGAATTTCCATAATCGTGGTAAACGATCGGAAGAGCAAATAAACCTACTAAGAAAATTATGGGCAGACGAATTAGTCACATTTAAAGGGGATCACCATACCGTCACAGATGCCGGTTTGAACCCTTTACCCCCAAGAAAATCAATCCCTATATGGTTTGGAGGAATGGCAGACCCTGTTTTGCGTAGGGTAGCTAAAATTGGGGACGGATGGCTTCCTCAAGGTTCGCCAACTGATGAAAACAAAATCAATTTTGAGCGCCTTAACCAATATTTAGAAGCCAATGACAAATCGATGGAAGACATAGGAATTGAGGGCCGCATTTCCCTTAACATGACGAATACTGAAATCCAGAAAAATTTCTTGGCATGGGGTCAGTTAGGTGCTACTCACGTTTCTGTAAATACCATGAACCTTGGGCTCCAATTCCCACAAGAACACCTTGAGTCACTTTCCAATTTTATTAAAATAGCTAAGGATTCCTAAATAAACAAACCCGATAATAAGGAGAAATTCATGTTATCTGTTGGCGATAAAGCCCCAGACTTCACGCTTCCTGCCCATTCTGGGGAGCCGGTTACATTAAGCTCATTTCAAGGAGAAAAGAATGTAGTTCTTTCTTTTCATATATATTCCTTTACAGGCGGTTGAACCCACCAAGTTTCTTCTTTCAGGGTGCACAATGCTGCATTCGAGGAAATAGATACCCAGGTTCTGGGTATAAGTTGTGATTCCAAGCCTGCCCAAACGGCATTTTCCGGGTCCTTGGGTGGCATACCCTACCCCGTCTTGTCAGATTTTTACCCTCATGGGAAGGTATCAGAGTCTTACGGGGTATTTGATGAAAACAGGGGTACGCCACAGAGAGCTGTAGTAGTCGTTGATAAGAAAGGTATTATTCAATTTAGCAACATCTATCGTGTAGCTACCGACTTGAATCCGATAGACGTTCTGGAGACCATCAAAGCCCTTTAACATCTCATTAGCTCCTATGGACAGTTTTAATAAGCAAATATTTCAACCCGGGGACTTGGCTGTCTTATATGACAGACGTTCTAGGGAGTATATGGTCCATTTACAAGAATCGGACCAATTTGAGTCTCATATTGGAAACTTAAACCATTCGGAAATAATAGGTAAACCGGAAGGAAGCTGGTTACCTACCACCACAGGCCACTTATTGCTAGCTTTTAAACCCACAAGATTTCAATACACCTTGAATATGCCACGGGTGGCTACGATTATTTATCCTAAAGATCTGGGATCTATAACTACGTATTCCAATATTTTCCCAGGAGCCAAAGTAGTCGAGGCCGGCTCCGGTTCTGGTTCTCTTACAATCACATTATCTGAGATGGTAGGAGAAGATGGGCATGTAGATAGTTATGACATAAGACAAGATATGTCTTTAGCGGCCAAGTCCAACCTACAAACCTACAACCCTGATTACTCCAATGTGTCCTTTCACATTGGAGATGTCTCTGAGGCGATACCCCATCATGATGTTGATAGTCTACTCTTAGACTTACCAGAACCTTGGCACGTCGTTGGTTCAGCTGCACAGTGCCTAAAACTCGGTGGCACCTTCCTATCATTTCTCCCGAATATATCTCAGGTTTCTGATCTGGTGGAACAAATAAAAAAGCACCCAGAGTTTTCCCTAATTAACACCATTGAAATAATGGAAAGATCCTGGGATGTTTCTGGACGAACAATAAGACCCTCTCATCGAATGATCGCACATACCGGCTTCATTACCACCACACGAAAATGTATTCCAAGACCTAAAAGAAGTTAGTCTCCCACGTTTGGG
>VFFY01000231.1 GCA_009392675.1 SAR202 cluster bacterium
AGCTCCAGATCATGGGTGAAAGCAGTAAACAAAACTAGAGCGGCCAGCCCAGCCGACCCAATAGCATAGCCTTTGGTAATGGCTTTGGTTGTATTGCCCACGGCATCTAATGCATCGGTCGATTTCCTCACCTCATCTGGCAATTCTGCCATTTCTGCGATGCCCCCTGCATTGTCTGTTACTGGACCAAAGGCATCTAGAGCGACAACCATACCAGCCAATGCCAGCATAGAAGTTGCAGCAATGGAGAGGCCGTACAGGCCGGCCGTCAAATATGAAATAATTATTCCCGCACAAATAACTATGACGGGCAGAGCGGTTGCCTCCATGGAGACGGCAATACCCTGTATTATGTTGGTCGCATGGCCAGTCTCGGATGCTTTTGCGACACTCCTAACAGGTTTATAGTCTGTCCCAGTGTAGTATTCGGTTATCAAAACAATTAACGCTGTAACCCCAAGCCCTACAAGGGATGAAATAAATAAATCAAGGCCGTCAATAATGTCTCCAGACACTTTAAATTCTTTATCAAAGCCTAATTGCCAACTAATGGCCGCAGCTATGAATACTGCAGAGATAATAGCACTTGCAAAGAAACCCTTATAGAGGGCTCCCATTATATTGTTGGTACTACCCAACTTCACAAAAAAAGTAGCAATTACAGACGCGACGATGCACACAGCCCCAATAAGGAGAGGCAATGTCATCATGACTTGACGATCTGCTCCGCTAAAAAACAGGGCACCTAGTAGCATCGTTGCAACCATAGTCACGGCGTATGTTTCAAACAGGTCGGCTGCCATACCAGCGCAATCGCCAACGTTATCGCCAACGTTATCTGCAATTACACCAGCATTTCGTGGATCATCCTCTGGAATCCCAGCTTCAATTTTGCCTACAAGGTCCGAACCGACGTCGGCTCCTTTGGTAAATATACCACCTCCAAGGCGGGCAAAAATCGATATTAATGAAGCTCCAAATCCAAGTGCTACAAGGGCCTCCAACGTATGACGCAAATTCTTGCCATCATGGACTAAAACCATTTCTTGCAAGATCAGCCAATAAATAACGACGCCAAGTAAGGCAAGCCCGGCAACTAGCATCCCCGTTATTGCACCGGACTTAAAAGCAACATCAAGTCCCGAACTCAGGCCACTGGTCCTCGCAGCTTCTGCAGTACGTACATTGGCACGAACGGAGACGTTCATTCCAATATAGCCTGCCGCTCCAGATAGAATTGCTCCGATGAAAAACCCAATGGCAACAGTTAAACCAAGTAAAAAACCAAGGAGAAGTCCGATGAAAACTCCTGCGATGGCAATGGCCGTGTATTGACGATTAAGGTATGCATTAGCGCCCTCTTGAATAGCAGAGGCTATTTCTTGCATTTTGTCGGTGCCGGCTGGATAGGCGAGAACTGAGCGGATCGTGTATACGCCATATAATAGTGCTAGAACACCACAGGCGATTATCAAAGAGTAAACGGTAGACATTCAACTGGCCCCTTTTCGATTGAATGGTTAATCATGTTAATTAACCTAACGTAAATGGAAATTACAGCTAAGCATGTAAAAATACATTAAGCGGCAAAAAAATCCGCAGGAAAATGGCAGAATCCCTGAGTTATAGCAACCTTAGATTTCTCCAACGTCCAGCAATTTTTGGTTGCATTAATTTATAGTGGGGTCAGTAGTTTCTTCTTATTCTGCATCATTAACTGATTTTACCTCTGAATAACTTTTGATATTGACTGCATGAATTATTCCTTTTCCGATCGTCCGTTGGCCTACAACTCTTAATCTCCTTCTGAGGGTTTCCTGGTCAAGTTTTTTACTTTTCCTTAATTGTCTTGGAATAAACGAAAATAAATCCCTAACATAAGCATCCTTCAAGATAGGAAGTTTTTCTCGGAGTTTCGGCGCTTTTTTTTTGGTGGTATCAATTTGGACTTCAAGTCGGAGGTTCAGTACTATTTTGCCATTTTGTATAATTGGGATTGATAGAGGAGCCATGGTGACTGTTTCAATAGCTATTTTTTTTTCTGGTTTCTCATCTTTTGGCGTACTATCTACGGTTGCCTTTTTTTCTTCGTTAGCAAAGGGACCGATTTCCATCTGCATCATTAAAGCGACAGAGCCGCCTGACAGGAGAATGATCCCTACAAAAACAAAAATAACGATTTTTGGCATCACGTTAAGCTAATGAAAAAAGAATTATTTCCAGTATTACAGACTATTATAGTAAAATTAAATATTACGCCAACATTCAAAAATGTTGATAACCTTCAGTTTCAAGAGGCAAGTCGTGACCGATTTTATCGATTATACGAATGGTTTTCCCTTCAACAATGGATCCAATTTTGCTTATTTTCAGGTCCATGTTTTTTGAAAGTGTATTAATGTTTTTTGTGTATTCAGGTGGCGCTGTAAATACCAACTCGTAATCGTCTCCACCGGATATAATATGGGACATTTTCAAGTGATTGGTTTGTTTAATAAGCGTAGAAACAAGTTCTGATATAGGAATGCTGTCGCCCT
>VFFY01000232.1 GCA_009392675.1 SAR202 cluster bacterium
GCGGTCGGCTCATAACCGATTGGTCGCAGGTTCGATCCCTGCCGGGCCCACCATTACAAAAAAGGAACGAGTTCTGATTGTCCAAATTAATTTTATTTAATTTATTGGCAGCCATTTTGATTACGCTATGGGGGCAACCAAACCAGTTGGAAGCCCACGGCGATATGAAAAAAATCCACTATGGTACTGCCGGAGAATATGAATTAAAAGTCAGTATAATTCCCCACGAACCGGTATCGGGTTCAGTTCACTTTCACATTGAACCAACCTCGTCATCTACAACAGAGGCTATTGAGAAAGCCATTATCACGGTCGTAATTCGACAAGGAGAAGACGCTTTCCAATCAAGAGCTGTAAATTCCCCCTCCTCACCAACTATATATGATGCAAATTTAACTTTTGAAACCCCCGGCGAATGGGAAGTGGAAATAAAAATTTCCACTAAGCCAGATATTGAAGATAGAATCAGTTTTCAACTGTATGTTTTGGATGGTGGGAGTCCCACTAGCAATGCCGCAGGAATATTCTTCCTATTTGTATTTTCAGTGCTTATAACGGGCTCCATATTTTTATATATGCGTTATGGAAGAAAACCCAAAAATAAAATCGTCAACGAAGGGTGAAATCCCGTATATTTTTTAACCAGTTCTCACCGTCACGTCGAAAATATGATATTACCACCAATTCCCCATGGACCATGTGTTGTCGTATATGGGATGGCGTGAATTTCCCTAGATTTTTACCGACATTTAATTTATAGCTTTGCCCCGCCGCAGTCTCTAAGGTAAGGTGGTCTATCTTCGTGAGGGAACGGGCCTCGAAATCAATAACCAAACCAGACACTTCCACAAATGAGGCGTCATTTATATCCATACGTTCTCCACCGCAAGATAAATTCCCTATCACTAAAAGAAGCCACATTAAATGCACACTATAGGAAAATGATTTACACATCGGACGATACATATATTTATTACCCCAGCACCACTCCCAAACATTCGCACATGTTCGGCAAAAATAGTTCCTAAATTAGATTGAACTTGAAAGAGGTTCAATCTAACATAAATTACTATAAAGTTAGGACATAATTTTTATACAAATCCAAAAATCGCTGGCTAAAAAAAGGCCATCAGAGGCGTATAAGTCAAAAGTGGTTTATGAATACAACAAGTAAGATCGTCTTGAGCTGTATCGTTCTTATTGTCTTTGTGTTCGCCTCCTTCAACAGCGTAATACAAATATACGCTGATCAAAATGTTAAGTCGGACCATCGGGTAGTCATACTCGGAATAGACTCGAATTCTGTGGTTTCCAAAGAATCCCATATGGAAATGGTTGATTCACTAATTGGAATCATGTCGACAATAAAACAAGGTGATGATTTCTATCTAATGACAATGGACTCACCCGGCAATTATATTGGCCCTTATAGGGCTGGGCGAAGTGATTTCGCAGAGTTCCCAAAAAAAGTGCAAGACATAATTTCAAATTCCGAAGACAATTCCTCGTTGGGCGTAGCAGTAGATCAGACACTTGGGGAATCTTACGGCCTATTAGATATAGAAAATGCCCCTCCAGGCTCAGGAATATATCTCATCGGGACTAACGAATATCCAACCCATGAAGATTATGTGGGCCATAGGTTGGACCCTTTATCAGATCTTTTTTATGAAAGGGGCTGGCATATATCCACCTTCGCGTTGTCAGGGATTCCGACATCCAATTTGGAAGTGTCCACTAATCTCGCATCTGCTACTGAGGGACACATATTCCGATTAGAAGATATCGGAGGTTTAAAATTATTTACAGACTACTTATTAACGACTGATAACCGGGGGAAATTAATTTCCTCTGGAGAGAAAAAATTGACTTTTAGCAATCTACTAATCTCAGATATAGGAGTTTTACCTGGTACTGAATATGTGATGGCTTTATTCTTCAGGGAAAGTAATACAGGTTCTTTTAGGCTTAAAAACCCGGATGGACTCGAAGCTTCCACAGGTGACAGATCCTCTTCTTCTGTACTAGAAACTCCTAATGCCGTGGTATGGATAATTAATGACCCTATCCCTGGAAATTGGACCGTTGATGTGACGGGAATAAACGGCCTTGTATCATCATGGTATTTAGCATCGAATAAATATGTCCTGAACTTTCAAATGCCGGAAGTGGTACCGACAGATGAAGCAGCTACTATTTCGGCTTTCATCACAGAAGCCCAATCTATATCGATAATGGGCGAGGATGCGGTTATGAGTGCTGATGTTGTCACACCAGGTAGCACTTCCATAACGTATGATTTGAAGGATGAGGGAATTGATGGGGATCTAAAATCCGGTGACGGGTATTACTCAGCGAAAATTCCTGCACCTCTATCAGAGGGAACATATTCAGTGTCAATCCATTTAAGCTGGCCGGATGTTAAATATAATCTAACTCGAGATTTCACCTTTCAGGCCGAAGTATTCCCAACAATTGAAATGGACCCTCTTTACACCTCTAACCTATTCGTTGGCGAGGAATACACAGTAGCCACAATATACACAAAGATTAAAGATTATCCTTATGCTGTGTCCCCATCCGACATCACCACCCAAATCATTAACGATTTGCAATTTGGCGGAACTTTAAAAATCAATCCTCGATCGCCGGATTCCGAAGGCAAAGCTTGGATGTATGATGTGATTTTCTCACCGGATAAACCGGGCCAGACCTCCACTATATTCAATGTGCATTTAACCTATGCCAATAGGAGTTATTCACAGGCAACAGAAAATTTGATTTTGAAATCAAGGATGATTCCTCAAGCACCGGCACAGCCATATTCCAACGTACCTTATCAGCCGGAACCGAATACCCCTCCCTCAAGCACAAACACTTCAAAAACTAACATCCCATTAGGAATCATTATTCCTATGGCAATTCTGATCATAATATTAATAATAATAGTCCTATATCGAAATTCTCTACCGAAGCCGTATGGATTCATTAGTGATGAATCGGGAAACTCAGTGCTAAATTTCGATCGTTTACCGAGCAGAAAGACAATTGGGTCAATTTTCACACGGCACGTAGTCACTGGCTCGGAAACTGGAATGGATGAGTTTATTGGAGCCACTTTCGTCTTTGGAAAAGGTTCAGTTCTGATAACGGCAACAAGTGCTGAACATACGATTAGAATAAACAATCATCCATTGGTTGGGTCTGCATATGTTGCAGATGGCACCTGGATTGGAGTTACTGGTCAATTATTCCGATTCACAACAGAGAGAACTTACTCGGATCATAGTTCCTAGTTAGATTCTCTCGTCGTTATCGTCACAGTTTTAATAGCATCGCCAGGTTTGGTGGCGGACCCAGGGTCCCGTATGGATAACCCGGTCACAACATCCATCCCATTTACAACCTTCCCAAACACAGAATGGCAAGAATCCGAGGCACAATCCTTA
>VFFY01000233.1 GCA_009392675.1 SAR202 cluster bacterium
CATCCTTCCTTCCAAAGGTTTGATTTAAGCGATAAGCTCATTATGGAAGCCTATATGTCCATTTTGAAATCTAAAAACCTACCCGTAACGATTCACTGTTCAGAACCTGTGGGACATCGTTATCCAGGAAAGGGAAAAGTTGGGCTACAAACAATTGAAAATTTTGTGCGTGATTTCCCTGAAAACAAAATAATTTTAAGTCATTGGGGAGGAGGCCTACCTTTTTACGAGCTAATGCCTGAAATAAAATTAGCCTTCAAGAACGTATACTATGACTCGGCAGCATCCCCGTTTCTGTATAACCCTGATATTTTCTCCATTATGGCTCAACTGGTCGGTACAAAGAAAATGCTGTTCGGAAGTGATTACCCGGTGATCAATCAAGATAGGGTGCTTATCCAATTGGAAAAGTCCTCTCTATCGGAGTCACAAAAATTAACCGTACAGCACACAAATATAGAAAAATTGATTTCTGTTCCTATTTAAAAATACCCCACCAAAACCGTACGTAACGACCCTATCTCGGTTGTTAAATTTGTCACAATCCTGTTATAATTTCCCTAATTTTAAACACCCAAGGGCGGTGGAAACGAGGAGAAAAAATGACAGAAAGTTCATACCCTGAATGTAGAGATTGCGGAAAAGGGAGTTTGTTACCCTTGTCGGATTTTGGGAGCCAAGGGGCCCCTATCCATTACAAGGCTTGGGTCTGCAGCGATCCTGACTGTGGATTCAATATTAAAATCCGTAACGGAGACGTTTATTTAAACGAGCCAATTGCCAGTGGAGCCTCTCATTCTCCAAGAATGAGGTAGTAAAGAGCCATATACAAATTGGCAGAAAAGCCCTCCATGCGGAGGGCTTTTCTTTTTGCTACTGCTGTACCATATAGGGATACAGGATACTGCCAATGTCTACTTATGAGTCTCATTTACCTGGAAATAGTCGCTCCTCCATGATGAAGCTCCTCGGCCTCATTTTAGTCGTCTCAGGCCTCATAATACTTGGGATAATTGCTGTAACTTCGTACTTGTTAAGGACACCGTCGGCCGAACTTGAGTCGCTGAATGCAGAATATGGGAAACCAACCATCAATGCTGTTCATGAAATTACTCCCACTCCAAACATGAATCAATCGAACCAACCCACAAAAAAAGAAACTCTATCTGAAACAGAAACCGTAGCTATGAACAAATCTTCGGTTGTTCCAGTGGATATTAATCCCAATCCTCAATCCAATCAGGATGAAGTGGAAAATTTCTCAAAATTGCTGGAGGGATACGGAGAAAATGCATCCCTAAAGAAAATACATCCCAAAAGCTGGTCCGATCCTGATTGGCTTTTACCTGACCGTTTTAATACTTCAGAGCATAACCAAGCCGATTTTGCTTTCAGTTTGATCGAAGATTCTGATATCACCGTTGAATTACTTTCAGGCATACCGGGGAAAATCTCAATACCGATACTGAATTTGACAGCCCCTGTTGAAAATTTAGCGATCATAGAAAAAGATGGCCGTATGGTTTACGAAACCCCCAAAAATTTAGTAGGGCGCATACCGTCATCTCCCAATCAACCTGACACCTTTACAGGATGGTATTTTGGTCACCTAGAAAGCCCTCTAAAAGGAGAGGGAAACGTTTTCCACAACTTACCCGAAATCGCTGAGCATTTGATTGACGGTAACGAAGTCCTAATCTCTTTAGGAAAACCCGGTAAGGAACTAGTGTACCAGGTAACAAAGTCAGAGGTACTTCATGAATCGGACCTAGAATTATACGATCCAGGGCTGGGAAAAATAATTTTAGTGACCTGTTCCAACAGACCAATATACGACCACAGGCAATTGGTCACCGCTACCCTTGTCGGAACAGTAGAATAGTTATTTGGTAACCAGCATTTTTCTCATAACTGTCATAAATTTTTCAGCCGGATCTGATATGTTTTTCCCTGGGAGGGTCAGTATTCCAGCCTGGTCCACTGGCAAAAAATTAGCAAGTGAAACCATACCAAGCTTGGATAAATCATCGTCTTCGATAGCCAACCTTGGCCCTATTGAAACTCCCATACCAAGGGCGACATATTTTTTGATCATGTCCATGCTCTCTAATTCCATAATTACCTCATATTTGAGAGCGTCTTTCTGAAGCTGTTCCTCTAGAAGAGTCCTAGTGTAAGTACCCTTAGCCATTAAAATTAAAGGATACTTAGCAATTGGTTCCAGCGACTGAATGTTTCTGGAAAGCAATTCGTGCCCTTTTGGTGCTATAAGCACTCTCTCATAAAGAAATAAAGGCTCAAAATGTAAATCATCCCCTCTTTCTGGGTGTTGTATTATGCCAATGTCTACTTCCCCTGTCCGTACCAAATTGGTTACCTCATTTCTATTGGCTGATTGAATTCTCAAATACACCGCTGGATACAGCTCGTTAAATTTCTGTACCACACTAAGTAAAGTGTGCGGAATAATATCGGGAGTTGATGCAATAGTAACTGGACCCCTTTCCTCTGCCAATGAAATTATCGATGACAAAGAATCTATTCCATCTAAAAGAGGATTGGAAAGCTCATATATCGTTTGACCAGTCAAAGTGAGCCGAATAGGCCTTGTCACCCTGTCAAATAGAGGGACTGATAATTCTCTCTCTAACTTCTTAATGTGAGTCGTGACAGTTGGCTGGCCTATATTCAGCTCTTTTGCAGCCTTAGAAATACTTCTGAGTTTGGCTGCTGCGACAAAACTCTTTAATTCTCTCAGTTCCATGAGGTTAGTCTCTCACTTTATTCGAAATCTTGATATATTATAGTGTACATTATTTAGAAGTGCCATATAACTAAAAGACTTAAAAATGGCTTCCGATATAGAATAAAATTCTGTAATCGCTTTTGATATTTAAATCCATTCATAGTGATCGTTTTAAAGTTTGATACATATTACAAATGAACATTTTCAAAAAAAGAAACCCTGCCAAATTCAGCGAATCTCTTGAAAAAACTCGGAGCAGTTTACTAGCCCAATTGGGAGATTTGTTCAAAAATTCGGAATTGAATGTTGAATTCTGGGAGGATCTAGAAGATACATTGATTTCGGCGGATACTGGAGTAGAAACCTCTGAAAAAATAGTTACCCAACTCAAAGAAAATGCAAAAATAAAAAACATATCCTCTGGTGAAGAATGTTTAAAAGAACTCCGAAGTGAATTAATAAAAATATTTGACCTCAATGACGAAGATCCATTTGCTAACGTTCAGAAGCCAGCTGTTTTCGTAATGGTAGGTGTAAACGGAGCCGGTAAAACTACATCAATAGCAAAATTGACTCATTTACTAACAAGTCTGAACCAAAAGGTAATACTGGGTGCCGCTGATACGTTTCGTGCAGCGGCTGTAGATCAAATACAAATTTGGGGAGAAAGACTCGGAGTTACCGTTATTGCCCAAGATCCAGGAGCAGATCCAGGAGCAGTGGCTTATGACACTATTAATGCCGCCAAAAATAGAAATATGGATGTTGCCATTATCGACACAGCCGGTAGACTACAAGGCAAATCTAATCTGATGGAAGAACTCACGAAGATATCAAAAATAGTCGTCAGAGAGTCTGATGAATCCTCAGTAAAAATTATCCTGACAATCGATGGCACTACTGGCCAAAACGGATTAATTCAAGCTGTTGAATTCACAAGATTTGTGAATCCAGATGGAATATTCCTCAGCAAATTAGATGGGACTGCTAAAGGCGGGATAGCAATAGCTATTGCTGATCAATTAAAGATCCCCATATGGTTCGTAGGAACAGGGGAACAGCCTGATGACATTGCAGTTTTCGATCCCAATTTGTTTATATCTAGAATCATAGGCTAAATAGTAAAATAGATATAATTTCACAATGTTGTACGGTATAACATGGCTGCTTTTAATAGAGGTTGTGGGATTTGCTACATTTGTAATTTTTCTCAGTATCTTTAGGACGATACCTGATAAAGGTTATTCAATCAGCAAACCCCTCGGCATCATATGCCTGTCTCTCGCGACATGGTTACTTTCAATTTCCAAAATAATTCCGGCCACCGAAATTGCAACGATGCTAATTTTTATCGGGCTAATTATATGTTCCTTTATCGTTGGCATAATTCGAATTAATACCTTAAAACAAATTGTAAAAACCAATTGGCGCATAATTTCCTTAACGGAATTAACGTTCCTAGTAACCTACCTAATATTTTTTAGCATTAGATACTTTGATCCCGGAATAAATCACACAGAACAGCCAATGGATTTTGCTTTTTTAAATTCATCGGCAAGAACCATAACTGGCCAGCCTCTTGATCCTTGGTTCCATGGTGACACCATCAGTTATTATTATTTCGGTTATTGGATATTTGGCACATTATCAAAAATTTCATTAATTCCCACCGTAGCCACATATAATCTTTCATTGGTTGTAATACCTGCGATGACCGCGTCTTCAATATTCGCACTAACTTCAATACTTTTGAAATTCTCCCGATTGAAATTCGATTTCCTGACAATTTCATGCAGTGTGATCGCATCTCTCACAGCTGTCTTCATGGGAAATTTACAGGGATTTTTAGAGTTTTTAAAAATCAATTCAATTGGGTCATCCAGCTTTTGGCAACGAGTTTGCATCGATGGAATGCAAAATCCGGTAATTAATACGATAGACAGTTGGAGACCTACTGAGTTTTGGTGGTGGTTTAGAAGTTCAAGAATAATCAACTATTTCGGCCCCGCATGTGAAGGACAAGGATTTGATTACACCATCAATGAGTTCCCTTTCTTTAGCTACCTTCTCGGAGATCTACATCCTCACGTTATGGTCACCCCATTTTTATTGGCTTTTTTATACATTGCATATGATTTATCCAAAAAAGACTTAACCAAATCCCTAGGTGTAATGTATTGGCTGGAAGTTTCATTGGCAGGGGTAATATTAGGATGTGTGAGTTTTATCAATATGTGGATAGCCCCTATCTGCATAGCCATAATTCTCGGAATATATGGCCTGCACTGGCTTTCAAATACCCATATCAACCCGATTAAATTAGCCAAATCTATTTCATTGGTATTCGTCACGGGCGCACTTGTGCTTCTACCTTACCTATGGTCTTTTCAATCATCCATTGATGGATTAGCAAAAACCCAATATCAGACATCGATTATCCATGGATTTGTTATATGGGGTCCTTTATTAATACTTTCAATTCCCAAAATAATGAGCACTTTTTGGACAACCCCTATTAGTACAGCTTGGAAATACCACGTGAGTATTTCCTTCGCAGTGATCAGCATACCCTGGATAATAAGATTTTTGATCCCTGAAGCCAGTATTAATTCCGACGGACCAAGTATGGTTGGTTTTGCTTTCCCTATAACCATTCTTTGTTTCATTTCAACATTGACTTTGATCACCCTGACAAGCAGGGAAGGCCTAAGTGATAGAAGCCTAGTTCTTTCAATTTTCTCTTTATCAATGCTTCTTATATTGATCCCAGAATTGTTTTACGTCGGGGATGTATATGGAAACCGAATGAACACAGTTTTCAAGCTCTACTACCCTGCTTGGATACTACTCTCAATCTGTGGAAGTTACTCTGCATATTATTGGCTAGCCGGATATATACGGCCTCAAAAATTCCTCAAATATATATATACGTTTACTGCCGGCATAATTATTTTATGTGCCTTCTACTATGCTCCAGCTGCCACCATGACTAAACTTAATGAATCTGACATTTCAGG
>VFFY01000234.1 GCA_009392675.1 SAR202 cluster bacterium
ATTCTTAGCAATAGCCTTCTCTTGGTGTCTCTATTCAGTGTATCCGTTCATAACTAACCAAAACTCAATTCAATTTTCGGCTAAACCTCTAACAAAAAAATTATACAGATCCCATCCCAAATTTCTCGCCTTAATCTTGATTACCGTCTTGCTCTTCGGATATCTCATAGTCGCATTGTCATCCGGAATTTTAGGAGGCGCTATTCCTCTATCTATACTGATGATTTTCCTGTTAGTTACTTCTTGCTTCTTTGTATTTAAAAACTCCAAATCTTCCTACTCTGATTCATTTTTTCCTTGCCTGCTTGCCATCGGGGCTTTCTCTGTGGTGATAGGTGTAGATATCTGGAGAATTGAAGGGGATATCGACAGGATGAACACAGTATTTAAGTTTTATCTACATGTTTGGATTATTCTGGGTATAGCGGCAGCCTACTTCTTATACAATTTAATCAACCAATTATCCTTTTCACTTAAATCCACTTTTTCATACTGCTGGGCCATTTTTATATTTCTACTTGTGTCGAGCAGCCTGATTTATACAGCCTTTGGAACGGCCGATAGATTACAAGACCGTTTCTACAAATCAGTAACAGCATTTACGCTTGACGGATATGAGTTCATGAAAGATGGCATTTATAAGGATGAAAAGGGTGACATAAACTTATCCGCCGATATGGCAGCAATCCGTTGGCTTAGAGATAACATCGAAGGATCACCAGTCATTTTGGAAGGGGTGACTCCAACTTATCGGTGGGGTGGCAGAATCTCGATCCATACAGGCCTGCCAACCGTCATAGGGTGGGAATGGCATCAGCAACAACAAAGATGGGAATATCGCAATGAAATAAACTCTCGAATGGCCGATGTTAATTCTATTTACACCACACCTGGTTTTGAGTTAGCAGGAAATCTTATAGACAAATACGGGGTCAAATATATAGTGATAGGAGAGGTCGAAAAACTGTACTACCCTAGTAATGGGTTGAGAAAGATATACGAAGGTTTGGGTGGAAAACTCGAGAAAATATATGACGCCGAAGGGGTTATTATCATGAAGGTGCGGGATTTATAGGGAATTTGTAATTGCCGATTTGGGATTTGTGCCGCCACTTTTTGAACTGGACCTTTAAGTTTGACACCCCTTACCTACATATGGACAATGGCACTTACTATTTAGCTAGAGTTTATATCTGAAATATGCCTTATGGTGCCCTTGAAGAAATTATAGTTTTGGACCTGTCGGACAGGTTGGCTGCCTCTTTCTGTGCAAAAACACTTGGATTGTACGGATGTGAAGTGATTAAAGTGGAGCCATTGAGTGGGGACCCACTCCGAAAATGGACCAACAGTAACCCAAATAATCAGAGTGGTGACAGCCCCCTGTTCCTCCATTTGAATGCAGGGAAAAAAAGCATCACGATAAATTTAGATGCCGTGGAGGGCCAAAACATTTTGGCCGCTTTGATGAAAGTTTGCGATGTCGTCGTCGAAACCCAAAAACCAGGGCATTTAGACAAAATTGGGCTAGCATACAACCAAATTAAGAAATCTAACCCGTCGATTATTTTCACCTCAATTACGCCTTACGGCCAAACGGGACCATACAAAAACTTTCACTACGATGAATTAACCCTGTTTGCTATGACAGGGGCTATGTATAGAGAGGGTTTACCTGAGAGAGAACCTCTCCGATATTCGGGGGAAATAGCCCAATATTTTGCAGGTAACGCTGCCGCGGCTGCAACTACAGCGGCTCTATTTAAGAGAACTCTTACTGGTCAGGGAGACTGGTTAGATATTTCCATCCAAGAATGCATGGCTGGTCACCCTCACCAAATCGGTAGAAGAGCACCATTTATATATGCTGGCGAACCCGACCTGAGATCGGAACCGAGAACCTCCGCGGCTGGTGCTCGTGAACCATATGCAGTGGGAACTTTCCGATGTAAAGATGGGTATTTTAGCTTTCTTCCTTTAGGCCCAAGAATGTGGCCAAATATAGCCAAAATGATTGATAGAGAAGATCTGATGGTAAATCCAAAATATGAGGACACCATCAAAAGATCAGAAAATCAAGAAGAATTAGAAGCTATTTTCCAAGCTTGGCTGGACGATAAAACTAGGGAGGAAATTTTTCGGGCCGTCCAGGCCGCTGGAGTTCCTGGATCACCAATCCTCCCGCCTGAAGAAGTTCACAAAAACGAACAATTTCATGAAAGAGGTTTTTTTCAAAATGTGGATCACCCGAACGGGCAAACCTTACGCATGACAGGTGATCCTTTCCGATTTTCAAATGCCCCCACTTCATCGCTTAAAGCGGCTCCTCAACTCGGCCAAAATACAAATGAAGTGCTTAGGAAACTATTGGAATTCTCTGATGAACAAATGGAAATGCTGGCTATGGAAAATATCATATGAATTCAGAAGTGAATCAGCCATTATCTTCAATAAGAGCTCTTGAACTGTCTGAAATATGGGCTGGACCGTTTTGTGGGTCCCTACTTGGTGATATGGGAGCCGAGGTAATTAAAATTGAATCGATTCAGAGAATCGGAAGAGGACCAATAAATCCTCCTGCCAATGCTGGAGGATATCCCGATAACGACCCTGGGAAGGAACCGTGGAACCGGCAGTCAAATTTCAACGCTATAAATCGAAACAAAAAAAGCCTCACCCTGGACCTGAAAACCCAGCCGGGGTTAAATTCTTTCAAAGATCTGGTTTCGCAGAGCGATGTTGTTTTTTGCAATTATGCACGTACAGTGATGGAAAATTTTGGGCTCAGCTATGAGCAGGTCAGAAAGATAAAACCCGATATCATCTACATGTTGATGCCAGGATATGGAAATGACGGACCTTATGCCAACTACCGCAGTATGGGAATGGCAATAGACGCAATTACTGGACACTCTTATTTAAGAGGATATCCTGATATGGACCAATCTTCGAATTCACTGGTTCATCACCCGGATGCTGTCTCCGCTACTAACGGGGTAATGGCCCTTACTTCAGCTTTGGTATATAGAGCAAAGACAGGAAAAGGCCAATTCATAGATATGTCGCAGGCCGAGTCCTTTATGACCCATCTCGGGGAAATATACCTTGAGAATCAAATGACATCGTCAATCAGAAAACGGAGAGGTAATCGTCATCCAGATTTTGCCCCGCAGGGGGTATATAAATGTTCTGGAGATGATAATTGGATAGCAATAAGTATCAAAACAGATAAAGAATGGTATCAACTTAAAGCAATCATTGGGGACAACTCCTTAGAGGACACGGATCTGGATTCCTTGGAAGCCCGACTTCAAAACCATGATCACCTTGATGCTACGATAAATGAATGGGCTTCTACCCGAGATAGGTATGATGCGCTAACCCTTCTGCAAGCCGCAGGTATAACCTCGGGAGTTGTTATAGATTGCGGTGCAGATTCATATGCAGACCCTCATTTAAACGAAAGAAACTTTTTCCAAATAGTTGATCATCCAGCTGCGGGACTCTACCCCATGACTGGACCAATATTTAAGTTCAAAAGCGACCAAGGACGAATAACTCACAACCCAGCACCTTGCCTTGGTCAAGATAACGAACACATATTAGAAGAATTGCTTGGGTACAGTAAAAACACGATAAATAAATTTAAAACCGACGAAATAATTGGGACTGTACCATTGCCTGGCTCAGATATGGGCGGATCCCGCAGGGTTGCAAAGCAAAGGAAAGAGAATAGCAAGGACTAGGCAAAGTATGACTCGGGTGTCTGTTCATGGCGAAAAATGGTTGATAGATGACGTACCGACCTATAAAGGTATTACATACCAAGGTATCAATATAGAAGGGTTATTGCTAAATGCAAGGATGGTGAACGCAATCTTCGACGATGACAACCTTCATACCCGTCATATTTGGAAATACCCTGATACAACCGAATGGGATCCAAACAGAAACACCAATGAATTTATCAGTATGTTACCTAACTACAAAAGATATGGATTGACAGCCGTCACCGTTAATTTACAGGGTGGAGCACCCTCTGGATACTACCGACTGGATCAATTCAGGGAGTTTATGAAAGAGAGGGGGATACCAGGAAAAGATTCGGAAATATGGGAAGGTCTGCCATCCCCTGAATCTCAACCGTGGAATAGTTCGGGCTTCAATCCTGACGGCAGCTTAAAACCTGAATACATTCGTAGGCTCAGCAAAATAATTGAAGAAACTGATAAATTATCGATGGTGCTTATTCTGGGTTTATTTTATTTCGGACAAGATGAAAGAGTTAGAGACGAAGCCTCAGTGAAATCGGCGGTTCAAAATACCTGTGAATGGATCCTAACCAGTGGATATGAGAACGTTGTGATAGAAATCAATAACGAATGCAGCGTCCCAAAATATGAACATGAAATACTCCAACCTCATAGGGTTCATGAACTCATAGAATTGGTAAAATCCATCAAATCCGATTCGAAAGGACTTTTAGTTGGCACCAGCTATGGCGGTAATACTATCCCTGAGAACAAGGTGGTTAAGTCATCCGATTTTATTCTTTTGCACGGAAATGGTGTTGTTGATCCCAAAAGAATTTCAGAAATGGTAGAAGAAACCAGGAAACTTACAGAGTGGCATGATATGCCCATATTATTTAATGAAGACGATCATTTTAAATTCGATTATGAATTAAACAACTTCTTTTGCGCAATCAGCTCTTTTGCAGGCTGGGGCTACTTTGATCCTGGTGAGGGTGCAGGTGGAAACGCGGCCTTTGGTGATTACCAAAACGGGTACCAACTAATACCTGTTAACTGGTCCATCAATACGGATCGTAAGAAAAGTTATTTCGATTACCTAGCTGCCATTACTTCCAAATAGGAATTATCATGCCTCGAAAAAAAATTGCGCCCTATGGTTCTTGGGAATCTCCAATTACCACTGAGTCCATTGTCTCTGACTCGATAAGTATTGGAGATCTATTCATGTCAAATGAAGGCACATTTTGGCAGGAAATGAGGCCAACAGAAGACGGTCGTTACACAATAATGCGCCAGGCTACTGACGGGCTTAAAAATGAAATTATTCCTAAATCGCACAATGCGAGAACACGAGTTCACGAATATGGAGGTGGGTCCTATCTAGTACATGAAAAAGAAGTATATTTCTCCAATTTCTTGGACCAACAAATATATAAAGTTAACCTGACTGGTGATAATCTCACTCAAATCACAAATGAACCGCTTCTAAGATTCGCTGATGGAGCAATGGATGCGGAAACCCAACAAATTATTTACGTTGGCGAAAACCATGACAGCAATGATGAACCTGTCAATTGTATAGTCTCAGTTGACTTACAGAATGACGGAGCGGTAACAATTCTGGCCTCTGGCGCTGATTTCTATGCGTCTCCAGTAATCAGTCCTGACGGGCGGAAGCTTGCTTGGGTTCAATGGAATCACCCCAACATGCCTTGGGACTCTACTGAGCTTTATGTGGCTGATTTGCAGCATTTAAAACTTCACAATCCCCA
>VFFY01000235.1 GCA_009392675.1 SAR202 cluster bacterium
ATTTAAGAAAGGACAAATTGTGACAGAAAAATCAGGCTACTCATGTAATCAAGCGACTCAAACGGCAAGTCTTATCACTGATAATATCAACCGCGTTATTATTGGTAAGCAAACTTCTGTAGAACTGGCCACAATTGCCTTGATGAGCGGAGGGCATATTTTAGTAGAGGACGTGCCGGGGGTTGGGAAGACTGTTCTAGCCCGGAGCCTGGCTATATCAAGTGGATGCACTTTCAAAAGGATTCAATTCACCCCTGATTTGTTACCAACAGACGTCAGCGGAGTATCAATATACAACCAAAAAAGTGGCGAATTTGAATTTAGGGAAGGGCCCATAGTTTCACAAATTGTATTGGCGGATGAAATTAACCGCGCCACACCCAAAACCCAATCTGCTATGTTGGAAGCCATGGAAGAAAATCAAGTAACTATGGAGGGTATTACCAGAGAACTTCCGAAGCCTTTTATGGTTATAGCCACCCAAAATCCAATTGAATATGAAGGTACTTTTCCCTTGCCTGAGGCCCAGCTTGATAGGTTCTTACTGAAAGTAAATTTAGGTTACCCAAATGAAAAAGATGAAATTGCTATCTTAAGCAACCAATCATTAACTCATCCCATTGATGGCATTTCCTCTGTTGTAACGCCAGAAATGGTCACAGACATGCAGGAAACCGTCAAATCCGTCTATGTAGACGATTTAATCAAAGAATACATTGTGAAAATAGTCAGCCAAACTCGAGATGTACTAGAACTAAGCCTAGGGAGTTCCCCAAGGGGATCTATTGCATTACATCGGTCGAGTCAGGCATTGGCCATTATCCGTGAGAGAGATTACGTATTGCCCGATGATATAAAACATTTAGCACCATCCATTTTGGCCCATAGACTTATACCCTCCCCTTCAGCCAGGATGAACGGCATGGAACCAGAACAAGTCATTCAAGATATTATGAAATCCACCTCCATACCTGGCGAAAGATCTCAGAGCTGGTTCAGGAGATAAACTCATCTCAAATATTCGATTGGCTCCTACATCCAGATTTTACCTAATCATGGTGTTATTAGTTATCACTGTGGTCACTGCTCTAGCTACAGGATTTGGGCTTTTCTTCCGGCTGGCGTACATCATAACTATTGTGAGCCTAGTATCTTTAATTTCTGTCTACTTAAATATAAGGAAAATTGAAGTCAGTATCGATCGCCGAAACCATTTGCTTAGTGTAGGGGAACAAATAGATAAGAGAATAAGTATTAGAAACCTAAGTGTAATACCAAAAACATTAATACTTGCCACTGACATCACTACAATTCCCGGGTACACAAGTTCCTCCGCACTAGGATTAACGACCAAAGGTTACAGGTCCTGGAGATCTACTGATCATGCACGTCAAAGAGGCGTATTTGAAATGGGACCTATAGAGATCTCAACAACCGATTTGCTAGGAATATGTAAAGCTACAACCCGACACGGCGAGCCCGATAAAATAATGGTTTATCCGAAAATTAATGATTTGAGAAATTTCCATATTGGAAACTCTCAGATAACAAATGAAGGAACATCAAGAAAAAAATCCAACATCCTTTCTCCGCACGCCTCCAGCGTCAGGGAATATGCCTATGGAGATAGTTTAAGCAGGGTGCACTGGAAAACCACAGCAAGATCTAACCGGTTAATGTCCAAGGAATTTGATGTTGGTTCATCCAATGAAGTTATCATCCTGAATGATCTCGATAAATCGGTGCAATGCGGAAGGTTGGGCGATAGTACAGACGAATTATCAATTTCCGTGACTGCTTCTCTTACTAAAAAATACACTGACTCGCATACCCCTGTCGGGTTTCTGAGTCATGGAAATGATCGTTACTATATAACACCGGGGACAGGGTCCTCTCATTTTGACCGTACTATGCAGACGTTAGCCATAGCAAAACCCGGGGAAAATAAAAAACTCCAGGAGGTGATAACTGAAGAAAGAAACATATGGATCAATCATTCATCCATTATTATCATAACCCCATCTTCAGAACCAGAATGGATCACAGCCTTATCTGAATTGTCTCAATTTAATGCAAGTATCACTGTGATAATGATTAATGCAAATTCATTCGGAGGGAAGTATGAATTGGGGCCAACATTATCAGCCCTAGACAATATAGGTATATCCCCGTATCTAATCAATAGGAATGATGAAATTAACGAATCTTTGTCACGATCTTTTTTTAGAAGATCGGTACAAAATTTGACCTTGACAAGGTCATCATGATTAAAGAAGTCCGTATTTCTGAGTTATTAAAACCTCGACAAACAACCCCAACAAGATGGGCGAATGCAGTAACCAATTTGACAGCTCTTATACCTGAGCAAGGTATAGCATTGTACGTAATACTTTTACTTTCTCTTATTTGCACTGCCGATGTAGTAGTCTTAGGGAATTGGGTAGAGACCCCTGGCATCTACACCATGATACTAATTTCAAGCCTATTCCCTCTATTCTTTAATCGAATAAAGTTGCATCCGATATTGATTCATTTGATTTCATTTTCGATTGGAACAATCTTGGTACTGTATAACACCCTCACCCTCATAAAAAATCTACCTCTAGACGAAAAAATTTCTGAGCTGAGATTGCGTCTGAATTATTGGTATGAAATAGCTACCACTGAAGGTATAAGTACTGACCTGATTCCCTATACCATTTTTCTCCTAAGTCTGGCTTGGCTATTGGGGTATACGTCCTCTTGGTTTACCTTTAAACATAACAACATTTGGATCTCGATTGTCCTTAATGGAATGTCTATATTAACCTGCCTAAGTTTCTTACCTGAGCAGTATAGTTCCAGGTTCTACATCTATGCTTTCACGGCTATGATTCTAATAACACATATAACCACTGTGAAACAAAGAGCTGAGTGGTCCAAAAATGGAACATCCTTCAATAAATTGGACGGGTGGCTAACATTAAATTCTGCAATTTGGTATAGCATCGCGATACTAATTATTTCTACTGCGATACCGCTAAAAATATATGTCTCAAGACCTGTTGCAGACACATGGAAAGCAGCGCGAGAACCTGTGGCGATAATTGAAAATGAATTCGCCCGCCTTCTAGGTAGTGTACCCTCGAGGACACAACAAAATGGTAGATTTTTTGGTAAATTTTTACCTTTCATTGGATCGATTTCATTTAGGGAAGAAGCCGTACTAACAGCCAAATCAGATTATCCTAATTATTGGGTTTCACGCACATATAACACATACACTCATGAAGGCTGGATATCTGGTGAAACTCACACCGTTGATCTAGACAAATATTCTAAATTCAACAATACAAGGGGCTTACAATCAACAAAGTCGGTCAGTCAAAGTATAGAGATGTCATTTCCGTCGGACCAATTCTTTGCCGGAGGCAACATTTCTAGTGTGAGCGAATCAATAGTCCTGGAATCTCTCAAACCCAAAACATTCAGAGTTGAGGTTGGAGATGGCAAATTCGATGGGCATTTACCCTCTGACTTACAACAATTTGAGTTGCATATAGAAAAACATTTGCAGGGATACCCAACTCATATTCGTACTAACAAATTTGAAGAATATTTGCGATCACAACTTCCTAACGAGTACAAATATATAACCACGTCATCAAATAATAATGGTACCGGTGAAATAAAATTGACTCGAACTGCGCCTTTGAATTTAGATATCGTCAATTGGAAACTGGCCCGCCAAATCCCGGCTAACAAACAATTGATGATGGTTTCATCTGTATCCGTATCTAGTCCAAAGGAACTCAGGACTGCCGGCCAAACATACCACGGCTTTATTCAAGACCATTATCTTGAGTTACCAGAAGATATGCCTAGACGAATATATGATCTGACTAAAAAGATCACATCAGGGAAAACAAATGCATACGACAAAGCGGTGGCAATAGAAGAACATCTTCGCAACGGCGATTACCAATATTCACATAAAATATCGACACCGCCCGTTGGAGCTGATGGTGTGGACCACTTTTTATTCACCAGTCGCACTGGTTACAGCGATTATTTTGCTTCAACAATGACTGTTATGCTTAGAATCTCCGGAATTCCAGCTCGATTGGCTACTGGATATTCTTCAGGGGCCTATTTGCCAGATAAAGATTCATCAACCATCAAAGATTCTGACAGTCACGGGTGGGTGCAAGTATATTTCCCCAATTATGGATGGATTGATTTTGAACCAACCCCTAACTGGAGTAAATATTCAAGACTCCAACGAGAAAAAACTCCTTCGGCCTTTATTCGATCAGGAAGTGTCTATAAGGATGGGAATTACCCCAAACTACCTGATGATTTTTATGACGAACTAGGCCCGGAAAGGGAGGTTAGTGAAAATACCGCAGGAAATATATATTTCCTACTTAAAAAATCGCTTTTAGTGCCTCTATCAATTATATTTTCTATTGTAATTTTATCTTTAGGCCTCATAACATTCTGGCAATACGGGCTATCTGGCTTGTCTCAAGCAGAAAAACTAACCATTAAAATGTACAGGATTGGAACATTGGCTGGAACATCAAAAAATAGGTACCAAACTATCGGTGAGTTTTCTTCAAAGCTGTCAACTAGATATCCAAGTATCCATACAGAAATACACACTATTGCTTATGCTCTTATGAAGGAAAAATATTCGACCCAATCTTCCTATTCCGAAAATTTGGATATCTGTTGGAAAACAATTAGAAATTACCTTTGGAGAGAAATTCTAGGACGTTCTTTCAAGTGGGCTCAGAAAAATGAAACCAGATAATCTATATAACACTAAATTCGAGACGCTTTTTGGGTGGATAGCTTTAGAGAGAAGTGAACGAGGTATAACTCGGTGTTCGTTGCCTGAAAAACAAGAATCTAAATGTATGCAAGAAATCAAGGGCTGGGACTCAAAGCATCTGGAAACAGGAGGTTTGTTTTCTAAAGAAATAGAAAAGCTACATGGCTACCTAGAAGGCCGGAGTTATTCACTTAAAGATATTGCCCTAGATGTATCCAAAGCACCTCCTTTTTATAAAACAGCATGGGCTATCTGCAGATCTATAGGGATCGGTAGTACTAAATCATATAAATGGGTAGCTGGCAAAAGTGGTAGTCCAAAAGCTTCGAGGGCGGTAGGTCAAGCAATGGCAAACAACAGGATCACTTTAATAATTCCTTGCCATAGAGTTATTGGAGCAAATGGTAATTTAACTGGCTTCGGGAAAGGTAAAACTAGGCTTGACCTAAAGTTGAAGCTGCTGGAGCTAGAAAAAGAATATGTTTCAAAACATTAAGCTCTGGATTGTCACTTTACCTGTTGAACCAACTAAAGCTGAAAGTTTTGACTCTAATTCAGGGGTCGCATTAATTTTAACCGGGGGCCACTCCATCACCACAACAGAAGATTCTGTCTCAATCTCAAGGCCGACCTCATCATTCCCAGAGGCACTCAGAAGCAATCTCTTGATATCATCAAGTAGCATTTGATCGTTGGTTGTGTTGTTGGATTCCCGTATAGATAAAATGAGTTTTTTTCTATTGGTGGGCGACTCAGGTTCATTAGGGTGATTCCCATTACCATTTATATTTTTCAATGGGCCACTGTTGTGCAAAATCGACCTATTCTCGTGGGCGTGATCATCCGTAGTATCCATATTATTAAAAGCTTTATCTAAATTAATTTCATTTGCCTCAGTCAC
>VFFY01000236.1 GCA_009392675.1 SAR202 cluster bacterium
ATTCATCGTGTTTTTTTGGTGTGGAGTTTTCTTGTGACATATGACTGGATTAAAATATGGTCTATTTAATAATATTGATTTGATAAAAATACATATTTGTGGAATTTATTATAGCTCACTGTAAATAAGTAGCTACTTTAATTTAAAATTGTTGGTCATTTGAACGACATCAGAACGAAGGATTAAACTAAATTGACCTTGTTTGACTGGGGATCTAAAACATACTTGATGGGGATATTAAATGCCACCCCTGACTCATTTTCCAACGATGGCATCCATCAGGATGTGGACCTGATGATATCGAGGGGAATCGAAATGTTGTCAAGAGGAGCAGATGTGCTGGATGTAGGTGGCGAATCTTCCAAACCGCCGTCTGTTTACGGGCATGTTAATAAGGTTTCGGAGGATGAGGAAATCCAAAGGGTTGTTCCGATCATTCGTGCTTTGAGTCTCGAGCCAAAGGCGGTAATAAGTATAGATACCTACAAAGCCAAAGTAGCTAAAGCGGCCATTCTCGCTGGAGCCAGAATGGTAAATGACATTTGGGGGCTCGGAAGGGATTCTGAGATGGCACACCTCATTGCGGATACGGAAGTCTACGTAGTGATCATGCACAACACAGAATCCCCTCAATACAAAGATGTTGTTAAAGATACCGTAGGGTTTTTGAAAAACAGAGTGGATTTTGCCATTTCAGCTGGGATAAATAAGAACAAAATCATAGTGGACCCAGGAATAGGTTTCGCGAAAGGAGTCGAACAAAACCTTCAAATCCTGAATCGGCTCCATGAATATAAAATACTAGGTGTGCCGGTGATGGTAGGTACATCTCGTAAATCAACGATTGGTGAAATTTTGGAATTGCCAGTTGATGATCGTATCGAAGGGACTGCCGCTACTGTATCGGTAGCTATAGCTAGGGGAGTGGACATGGTTAGAGTTCATGATGTCCAGGAAATGTACAGAATATCCAAAATGACAGATGCCATAGTAAGAGGGTGAACGGAATTAAAATCTCAACAAATATATATGTGGGTTTAGGGAGCAATTTAGGTGACCGGTTCAGTAATATCACCAACGCGATTCAGATGCTAAGGAAAGTGTCCGATACGCTCACTTCGTCTAAATTGTACGAAACCACTCCTTATGGGTTTTCTAAACAACCAGCCTTCTTGAATTCTGTGTGTAAATTATCTACTCAGTTAACTCCATGGCTTTTTCTGCATCACGTGAAGGAAATAGAGAATAATTTTCAAAGGCATAGAGTTTTTACTAACTCTCCTAGAACAATTGACATCGACATTTTGATGTGGGGCGATATGGTACTCGAAAGTCGACTTTTAACTATTCCACATCCGAGGTTTCACGAAAGGATGTTTGTGTTAGATCCCTTGTTTGAAATTTCGCCTACTTTGATGCACCCGCTTCTAAATTTAACAGTGGGTGAAATGCGACAGATAGTTCAAAAAAAGGAAGCGTTAGAGATACGGTCATCCCCTGTATGTTTGTTCCAATAAATTCAAATTATCAACGTAGCTCAGGAGGTAGAAGGTTTGGGATTGAATTAGCAATGGGAAATTCTGCTTCGCATTGTGAGCAAATCAGCTTCCCTTCCCAGATTTCGTCATCTTTTTCTGAATCCACATGTAATGCGAAATTTGATTTACATAAGGGGCATCTGATGATTTCTAAAAACTTTTTTTTCACTTTATGAACCCCTGGAATGAAGCTTGTATTTGTTAAGATATCGTTGATATATATATCAGGTTTAACAAGTCCGAAAGTAGATAAACCAAAAGTCCTAAAACCAGTACCATATTGTATCCGGTTAGCAATCTTGAGAATCTTTTTGATTTGGGTTTTACATGATGCTCAGCTAAGTTAGATTTTGAAATGAAATTCAGGTGTCGTTTGGCCCTTATCATGTAAAACATTCCCAATACGAAAACAATTTTTAACCCTAATATTAATACGTATTGGTAACCAATGTTCCCGGGAGTTAGTCTGTTAAATGTCATTATTGCCCCAGTGGCTAAAAGTACAAATATGCAAGTGTCGACCAGCCCCCTAAATTCGGTAGATAATCGGGAACGCAATTTTTCGATAAATGAAATATCAGAATGCTTCACTGAAGGATTTAGAACCAAAACCCAAAATATACTTCCACCTACCCATGCAGTTGCGGAAATGAGATGTATCCACCGTATAAAAAGATGAAACAGGTCTGATATATTCAATTTTCAGTTCGCTTCACTTTGTAAAATTAACAATTGGCGGTCCAGTTCTTGCATAGTTATTTCACCTTGCCAATGGCCTGCTATCTGACCTTCAGAGTCCACAAACACTGTAGTTGGATACACCTTGATATGATAGTCAACAGACACTTTCCCTATGGGGTCCGCTCCCACTGCAAAATGTATGTTTTTCCCCCTCACAAAATCTTGCCCATCTTGAGCTGAATCTAAGCCAAGCAATTGAATGCCCACAACTTTTATAGAATTCCGGTTCTTCAAATAAAATCGATCTATTTCGGGGAACTCAGCTACGCAAGGCGGGCATGATGGGAACCAGAAATTAACGATGGTGGGTTTACCACTTTGTAAGCTTAAATCAAATACAGTATTTTCCTCATAATCGATTGTTTCATAGAGATTTATTTTGAACGGCGGTGCAATCTTCGTGTCTTCAGTGAATGAACAACCTGAGAAAAATATTGCGAGAAACAAAGTTACTGGTACGTATTTCATGTGGCAAATTGTTTTTAAATTTAATCTAGGTTTTCGCATCACGGCTGCTTAGGTGGATTTTCAAACATTAGGGTTTGACCTTTTTCCAATAGAAGACGCATTTTCCCCCCATCTATGTCTCTCTCTTTCAAAAATGCTTCCAAAGCTTCCATTGGAGGAACGGATTCGTGAAGTTCTTTCCCTAACCTGTTTTTGCTTTCTGAAATCACATTTTTCCGTACTGCGGCAATAAAATGTGCCTTAGATAGTTTTTCTCGAATGATTTTTTCAGAGACCTCTCTGTACCGGGATGCGTGTACATCAACTATGACCTGGACAATCGCATCCTTTATTTCATGTTTCTCTATTTCAGATAATATTTTGTCATTCGGATATTTGTCAGTATCTTCAATGACTATTGATATTGTTTTGAATCTTCTGGCATTCACTTCTACGAATTTGTAGGATTCAATTCGATTTCGATTGTCGGTGCTAGTTGAAATGGTTATAGCACAGAATCCTTTGGAATCTTTCTCCTCTCCAAAATCTATCCTTTCCAAACTACCTGAGTAGACTACAGGGGGATCGTCATTGAGAACTTGATGCCTGTGTACGTGCCCTAGCGCGACATAATCCAGGTTACTATTGGCTAAAGATTTGGTGGGCAGTATGTAATCTTTACCCAGGGTCATTGATTTTTCTGAACTTGTTTTAGCCAAATCGACCGATACGTGAGAGGCTAAAATTGACGGTAAGGAAGAATCTAAATTTTCTATTTCTTTGTTCAAACCTGCAATCAACTTTTCTTCTATGGCTTTGTTCAAATTTTCATTGGAAAGTTGGTTATATTCTGAAAGGGACATAAAATCCCCTTTTCTTATCCATGGCAAAGAGATAATTTGTATGTTGCCATTTGGAGTTTTAATAACTTCAGTTTTCAGTTCGCTTGCTACGTGTACGTTCTCTATTTCAAGGGTGGAAAATATATCCAAGGTGGTTGCAGGTCCCGGTACGTTTGGTGAATCATGATTACCGGCAACTAGAAAAACTTGAATTCCTTTTTGGGCAAGTCTTGAAATTCGTTTTACGAACTCTCTTTGATGGGTCTGAGTTGGATTTCGGCTTTTGTATGCGTCTCCACACACCAATACTAAGTCGGCTTTTTCATCAATGGCATAATCAACAAGTTCATCAAATGAGGTCAAGAAATCTTGGAGACGAGATGAGGTCCTACTTTCAGGATCGGGCCGGCTGTAATTTTCGACGCCTATATGTATGTCGGCCGTATGAATCACTAGCATTCAACCCCCCCCCTTTTTTAGCTAGGGTTTATGGTTATTCACCACAGTATAACGATCATAATCAGGGTTATATATTTATCTTAATGGCCAGCTCGGACTCTAGTTCGTTTAGCCCAACTCTGGTTTGCTGCATTGAGTCTCGTTCTCTAATTGTCACTTGATTATCATCAAGCGAGTCAAAGTCTACTGTAACGCATAAGGGTGTGCCTATTTCGTCCTGTCTCCTGTATCGCCTCCCGATGCTTTGAGCATCGTCATATTGCACGTGCCCCCCAATCAACGAGGATTTGCGAAGCGTATCAAAGATTGATTTGGCCAAAGGGGTTAGTTTTTCGTTACGGCTTAACGGTAGTACAGCTACTTTGACAGGTGCGACTGATGGATCAAGTTTAAGAACAACTCTTGTTTCAATTTTTCCTGATCCCGAAGTAAGTTCTTCTTCACAATAGGCATCCACCAGTAGAGCCATTACCGCTCTGTCTACCCCGAACGATGGTTCTATAACGTAGGGGATGACATGCTGGCCAGAAGATTCATCAAAATAAGTGAGTTTTTCCCCACTCATTTCCATGTGGGATTTGAGGTCGTAATCGGTACGGTTTGCTATTCCTTGAATCTCCCCCCAGCCCCATGGAAAATTGTATTCAATATCATAGGTCGCCTTCGCATAATGGGAAAGCTCATCGTCTTCGTGGCGACGCACCCTAAGGTTATCTGAATTGAGACCTATTTGGCTGTACCATGAAAGGCAGTTTTGTATCCATTGCTCATGAATTGCTTCATCTTCCCCCGGCATTACAAAATATTCGATTTCCATCATCTCAAACTCTCTAGTTCTGAATATGAAATTGCCAGTCGTTATTTCATTGCGAAACGCCTTTCCAATTTGAGCGATGCCAAACGGGAGTTTTTTTCTAGTCGAATTGATCACATTATTAAAATTCACAAAAATACCTTGGGCTGTTTCAGGCCTCAAGTACACTGTTGAGGCATCCTCTTCAACTGGACCCATAAAGGTTTTGAACATTAGGTGAAAAAGTCTGGGTTCGGTTAACTTCCCTGAACATTCTGGGCAGACTTCAGTTTCAATATGATCTTCACGGTACCGTCGGTTGCAATCACTACATTCCACCAAGGGGTCAGTGAAACTTTCCAGATGCCCACTCGCTCGCCATGTGTCAGGGTGCATGAGGATGGAGGCATCCAGCCCTACCATGTCATCTCTTTCCCATACCATGGTGCTCCACCAGTGATCTTTTACGTTTCTTTTTAATTCAACACCTAGCGGTCCATAATCCCAAGTGCTGGCCAATCCACCATAGATTTCGCTGCTTTGATAAACAAACCCTCTCCGTTTACATAATGAGCTTATTTTTTCTATGTCTAGAGATGAGTTAATTTCCGCCAATTTGATGCTTCCTGTCGATGAATTTTCAAATGTTTAGTATATCAGAGCTAACAGTGGGCATAGTCGTAAATTGGGTGCAACATTGAGGCGGGACTGATCGGGTATAAAGAGTTCGATCTATACAAAATCAAACACTTGTGTGATTATCCATTCTAGGTTCAAAAGCACAAATTAAGGAATTGAGTTATGAAAGTAATATTAGCTGGTATTGAATATGTCGGATCCACTACTATTTCCAGAATGCTGAGTGACTGGAAGTTAAAAAACATGGGGGAACCCTTTTTTATGGGATTGATACACGATCATTCGAAATTGCCTCATACCTCAGGACATCCTGATGACACCACCTTGGAAGAACAGAAACAAATATTGAATTTATCCCCAAAATTAAAAGAAATGTACCATCGTTATGGAATGTATTACCACCTACATCACTATGTTCAAGAAGACGATTTGTCGGTGGGGTTCCACATTGAAGAAGCCGTTTATGCAAGAAGGTATTATGGTTATGGGTTAGATGGAGAACAATTCGACAGGAACAATGTTTTCGTTAGTATTGAAAATCGTATAAAGCAAATTACCACTGATCCTATAATAACGGTGCACATGGTTGCCTCCCCTGACATCATTGAATCACGGATGTACGCTTTGAAAGACCACCCGGAACATACCAATAGTCCCCTGCAGGTTGAAGATATCGAGGACGTAATGGCTGATTACCAATATTTCATATCGAAAAGTGACATAGGGCCAGTAGTTAAGGTGGATACTTCCATAGATAGTCCCGAAGATACATTAGAGAAAGTGGTTACTTTACTTGATCCATATTTCACCAAAACAGATTTAGAACGAATCGAAAGCCATAAAGAGTAGTGGTAAAACTGGATTTCATGATTCATATGAGATTAGAAGGAAAAAAAGTAATTGTTACGGGTGGAATGTCTGGTATTGGATTAGCAATAGTTAATCGTTTTATTAAAGAAGGTGCCATCGTTTTAGTGGCAGATGTTAGAGAAGACTCGAATGGGATTATAGCAAGTTTGTCATCTAGTTCCGGACGCGGAGTTCATTTTTGTAAGACTGATGTGTCGGATATGGCAGAGGTTAAAGAAATGGTGGAATATGCTATTGAAGTTATGGGTGGTATCGATTCTGTCGTCAATAATGCTGCTTCGTTTACTTTTGGCGGGGTAGATGTTTTGGATTACCAGGAGTGGATGAAGGCCATTTCAGTGAATGTCATCGGGACTGCTAATGTATGTAAATCTACCCTCAAATATTTAAAAAAAAGTGATCATCCAACAATCATCAACATTGCTTCGATTAGTAGTTTTATTGCCCAGGCAAAATCACTACCATATAACTCCACCAAGGGAGCTATAGCTCAGCTGACGAGGTGTTTGGCTATGGATTGGGGAGAACATGGTATTAGGGTTAATGGCATATGCCCTGGAGATATACATACCGAGGGTTGGTATCAGAGGGGCATTTCTAGACAAAAAAAGATAGACCCGTCAGACCCGGAAGGGTTTATTCAGGAAGCGTCGTCCATGTCGCTAATGGATCGTGTAGGCAAACCGGAAGAAGTAGCAAATTTAGCCTTATTTCTGGCCTCGGAGGAGGCATCGTACATAACAGGGGCCATGGTTGTAATAGATGGTGGAGCAACTGTCACTATAAATTAAGATTTGATGGCCCATTTCTCGTAGAGTGTTCCTTTTTCTGGATCCAAATCCACAAGACTCACAAATCCTGGACCATTTTTAGATCCTACGGTCACAGGACATCCCGAGTAAACCGCAAGGTTTTGTCCTTGGGATACATCGGTGTAGAGGTCCCAGTGGCCTAGAGCAATATAATTAAAAGGTGATTTATTGATCTCTCCTGGGAATATTAGTGATGACCTTCCCGAACTGGTTTTTATTGCCTCGAAATGTCCGTGGGCCATACCTATAAACCACATATTTCTTTCAGGGTGAGGGAGGGGTGACAACGGTTGGAAAGAGGGACTGTGCTCAGACATGGCTTTACCCCAGAATTTGATACCTTGATCATCAAATTCAATAATCTCACCGTTCTCTTCCTTAAATATAAAAAGGTTGCTGGGAGAATTTTTGAAAATTCCCCGTTTATATATGGATGTGCCGTGCATCAAATCATGATTACCTGGTAATAAAATTACAGGTGTGTCTAATTTAGAAATTTCATCCAAGAAAAATTTTACAGTTTCGTCAGATATTCTCTCGTTATCAAATACGTCCCCGGCCAACAATAGAAAATCTGCTCCCAAGAGAATTGTTTCAGATACAACCTTCTGTAAGGCGTTCTTTGAGGACGGGTGGCCTAGATGATCCCCGAGATGCGTGTCTGAGGTATGAATTAACCGTATATGTTGCAGAGGCATGGTTATATTGGAACAGCTATCTGTTTCCTGATTATAAATTCTGCTCTGAGCAAACATCTTGATCAAATAATATATGTCCTGTGTACGTTGCCGGCTGTTCGCATATCCAAACACCAGCCTTACCCATTTCATCAGCAGCCTCAAACTCAAGCGAGGGATTTTCTGGGTCGTTTTCAGCCCATATGTTGCCCGGAGTCTTGATTCTACCTTGAGGGGATAAGACATTGACTTTAATGTTGTCAGCTTGTAATTCTTTAGCGAGGCCTTGTGAAAATCTCTCAAGGCCGGACTTTATCATGCCGTAAAAGCTTCCATCTCTCCTAGAAGGGGTTTCTTCGTATGGTCCTGGACCTGGGAAAACCCCGGCACGAGAAGATATATTGATAAAATCTCCTCCTCCAGCGGATTTCACATGTGGAAGAGCTCTTTTCATTAGTATTAAAGGCCCTCTCAGGTCAATTTGCCATATTAGGTCTATATGCCTATCTTGTACTGTTTCTAGCGACCCTGGGACCAGTATGGCGGCGTTATTAACAACTATATCTACTCCACCGAGTTTTTCTACAGTTTCTTCTACTCCGGCGGTAATGCTTTCGTTGTCCCTCATATTCATCTGGACACCGATTGCCTCTCCACCCCCCTTATTGATCGTTTCCGCTACCGAATAAATGGTGCCGGGAAGCCTTTTGTCGGTGACTTCAGTGGTACGGGCAGCAATGGCGACTTTTGCCCCTGCTTTAGCAAAATGGACAGCCATGTATTCTCCGATTCCACGACTTGCTCCAGTTACTAAAGCTACTCGGCCATCTAAAGTTCCCATACTAATACTCCTATTAATTCTTCTTATTGGGTATCGTGTGCAAATGAAAACTGCTCATGTTGCTCATCAAACCTAATGAGTAACATGAGCAGTACTTTACTGCTGTCCTAGTCGAATCCTAGTCTAGGAGTCGATAGGTGTATCTTCTCTGTTACCCCATTCAGTCCAAGACCCATCATAGACGGATACATTATCAAAGCCAAGTAGATCAGCCAATACATACCAGCTGTGGGTTGCCCTGACTGCCGTTTGGCATAAGGTATAAATATCGCCTAACTCGTCCGTTATATACGCGGATGCATATAATTCCTTTAAATCTGAGGCAGGTAGAAATCTACCATCTTCATCAACGTTGTTCACCCATTCAACATGTATGGAACCTGGAATATGCCCCCCCCTACTGGCCCTTACATCACGTCCTGCAAATTCCTCTGCCCCTCTGGTGTCTAGGACTACTGAGGAGGAATCACCTAAGGAACCCAGTACTGTGTCTATACTTGTGACCAGTTCACCATTGGCTGTACCTGTGAATTTATAGGTAGAAGCCTTTACTGAAGGAGCATCGGTGGTAATTTTCCTGTTTTCTTTTTCCCACAAACCAAATGAACCGTCCATCATCCTTGCGTCATCATGACCATATACATCCAATGTCCACAAAAATCTTGTTGACCAGAGATTCTTTATGCCGTCATAAATGATTATGGTGTCGTCACTCTTTATACCTAAAGAACTAAGTTTATTCGAAATATCTGTTGATGGTGGAATTAAACCCTTCACCCCTCCAGACTCAACTTGGAGTTCTTTGGAAGAGTAGTTTAAGGCACCAGGAAGGTGTCCAGCGTCATAGTCTTCAGCTTTTCTGATGTCAATAACCTTTACATTTTTATCGTCGAGATTATCTGCGACCCATTTCGTCGATACCAGTCGTTCCGTGGATGAGTAACCTCTACTATCTAATGATGTGTCTTCAGACACATCTGAGGTGCTTGAGCAGGCACTTAGTACGCCTAACATTAGGGCTCCTATCACCATTCCAAGACCCATTTTGATCAATTTTCGAATCAGCATATTTTGTGCTCCTGTAATGCTTTTTAAGTAGATATCACTACTCTGGTTTAAATAAACGAATTTTCCATTCACCGGCTTGCACCTCTTCAATTTCACACCCATACCCTCGCTTCATAGCTTCAGGAGGTATAGTGGACAGTGCTGGTGGATGGTCCGTTAGTACATCCAAAGCTGTCAGTGGTTGTTCTGAATTGTCTAGTTCCTTATTCGTTCTGAGCATCGGGTAGGGGCATATTTCACCCCTTACATCCAGCAAAGTTGGATTTGAGTCATTTGCCATTTTCCAAAAACTCCTTTGTTTTTATTCAAAAAAAAACCCCGTCCAGCCAATGCGGACGGGGTTGTGTTTGTTCACCATAAGGCGACTAGAAAAATACCCCTTGTTAATTCATACAAGAACACTTATATGCAAGACGGTATGCCCTCACAAGGCACGTAGTCTGCTTGAGTAAGCCGTATTTTCCATTAGTTATCATGAGACTATAAATTTACCGAATAGTATCTTTTATGTCAAATTAAACTTAATGATCTGGTGGGTTGCACTATTCATAAGAAAAAATTTATGTAATATATGAAAGACACTTCGTTGGTCTATATAAATTGCGCTTGTTTGATCCGCTGGATGAGACGGACCTTGGTTTAATTTAGCTGCCAGCAGGGA
>VFFY01000237.1 GCA_009392675.1 SAR202 cluster bacterium
AAGTCTTAACGAAGTCTTATCTAAACAAGAAATTCCCGGGTGTGTCAGTGGTGTGAACTCATTGATCCACATTAGATTGGGAACCGACCACGACTGTGATCATGAGATATGCATATTATCTAAAGAAGATATGGGAAAAACGACAAACTCTGCCAGGAATGCGCAACTAAATCTCGCACTTTTAAATAATGGAGTCCATTCGGGTACCAGATTCATAATGAGTGCATTTCATACTGAAAAAGACATAGCCAGAACTGCAGAGGCCTTTGGAAACGCTTTAGCTGACGTAAGAGCCGAAGGCTTAATTTAGTTATCCCAGCTAATAATGCAGGAAATCCTACCGTTGGAATTGGCCAATTCCAACCCTTCTTCAGTAGGTTGTAAATGTGTCTGAAGAGCTTTGATTAGTTTTTCATCTTTTTCTGTTTCTTGGTTTACATAAAGTCGCTTTCGAAGATCATGCAGGGCATCTTCATCAGATTTATAGATATGAGGACCTAAATGATCCAAGACGCTCAGTTCAGGGGTTAGACCCATATGCCACAAAACGTCCATTAGTTCCGGAATTCCGGGTAAATGAACTCTTTCTTCTCCATGGACAACTTCCCAAAGGGTTCCAAGATGCGCTTGCGGGGACTTCATAAAAGCAACTATAACCACATGTTTACTGGCATATCGGTTCACATTTTTCAAAAATTTTTCTATGTCCTCTATTCCATACGTGACATGGGAGCACAAGGCTCCTTCATGAACTTGTATGATCGCATCTTCCCAAAGGGTAAAAACCGATTCAACATTTTGGATTTTCGCTTCATTACAACTTTTTCTTAGCTCTTCAAGCATACTTTTTGATGAATCTGCAACTGTCACTTTTTTTCTAGATAGGGCCAGAGGCAACGCTAACCTACCAGCCCCACCACCGATATCAACCAAAGTTTTACATCCGCCGAATTCCTCTTCAAGTCTATCTACAAGAGCATCACCTTTTCGATAGGGATCATCCCTAAATTGCTCAGCCATGCCTTTCCAAAAATCCTGATGTGGATCGAAATTTTGTTGAGCAGATATAGATTGGGCGTGGTGAACCTGAACTTGACTATGCCATCTTTGAACCGCATCTTGGGATTCATCTATCATAAAATTTATGATCTTGTCAGTTTGTTAATTCTGCCTCCAATTAACCATTCAGCTACGAAAATATTACCCTCGCCATCTGAAGCTATCCCATGAGGGCTGTTGAATTTCCCTGGAACTAAGGTACTGTGGGGAACATTGGGCCAACCTTCATTGAATTTGAAGGCTCCGGTGTTTTCTCCCAGGTAGGCTACAGGCTCATCATCCACATCCAGCAACGTTATACGTGAGCCCCGCAATTCCGCCACAATAAGAAACTCACCCCAGGCCGCGAAGCCACTTGGGCTATGGAGCCAATCAGCCCCTGCACCTGTACCAAATGCTCGTAAAAACCGACCCTGGGGTGAGTAAACCTGAATCTGACCATTACTCCTATCGGCTATATAGAGTTCATGATTTTGTTTTCTTGTATCTATCCATATGCCATGAGGAGTTGCAAATCGACCGCCTTCACCTTCAGTCCCGTCAATAGTCATAATATACTCGCCAGATTTGTTATAAAAATGGATGAGACTCGACCCGTACCCATCCGCGACAATAATCGCTCCGTCACCTCCGTCTTTTTCTTCGTTCACAGCAACGTCAGTTGGAGAGTATTTTTCACCAGAGTTGTATGTTTCAATATCCGGTCTTGCAACTGACATTACATGACCACCATCAACAGAAACTTTGACTACCTGGGCTGACAAATTGTCCGCAAGCCACAAGAATTCATCCTTACCTTCTTGAACAAGGGTCATTCCGTGAGCGTTTTGAACTCCTGCTTCCCATGAGTTAAGTAGTTCTCCATCCTGACTAAACACTAGAATTTTAGGTTCACTTTGGTGAAATGTTATGACATTCCCAGTTTTAGGGCTTACAACTATTCCATGATGGGCCCAGCCATCTTTCACACTATCAGGACCCGGCGCCTCAACCCATTTTTCATGCCATGAATAATTATGATTTGAATTTCCTATTTGCATTTTTGGGGATCTCCGCCATCATATTTGATATTAGTTGGAATTATTAAATCTCGAACGGCATACACTTAATTTAAAACTAATTTAGTTAATCTTCCGCCAATTAACCATTCTGCCACATATATATTTCCTGATTCATCCACAGTAATTCCATGGGGACTATTGAACCTTTCTGGACCCAATCTAGAAGGCCTCTCAATCAGTCCAGATTCAGAAATTTCATTTGGCCACCCTTCAGAGGATGCAGCAAGGTCGTCTGGAAACAAATACCTGACCAATTTATCATCTACATCCAGTATCGCTAATCTCGCCTCAAGTTCAGCCACTATCATCAAATCGCCGCTTATCGCAAATTCACTCGGGGTGGTGAAGAAATCTTCCCCAAAAGTCCTCAAATAGTCTCCATTTAGACTGAAAACTTGAACCCTTCCATTGGCTCTGTCAGCGACATAAAGTTCAGGACTAGGTTTTCTACGATCAATCACTATGCCGTGCGGGCAACTGAAATTCCCTGAACCAGTGGACCCGTCTATTGATAGGATGTATTCGCCCCGTGCATTAAATTTATGAACCAGGCTGGCACCATAACCATCGGCTACCCAAATGTCCCCTGAGCCACCAAAACGAACTTCGTCAACTGCTATTGAAGTCGGTGCATATCTAATCTGCTTATAATCGTCATGCTTGGGCACAGTCAGGTTTAAGAGCAGGTTACCTTCCAAATCATATTTAAGGACTATCCCCGATTTATTATCTGCCCCAGGTGGATATTCATAGGAAAATTCTGGCAACCTTTTGGAACCGTTGTCGGCAATCCATAAATAGTCAATTCTGTTCTCATTTACCACTGTAATCCCATGTGCATCTGTGAAATCCCCACACCAAGAATGAATCAAATCACCTTCCTGACTGTAGATTAGTATTTCTGAACTTCCACTATCACATGAAACTATACGACCATCTGACGTAGTAGCCATCCCTGGATGTGCCCACCCAGATAGCGACTTCTGGGTCTGCTCATGCTTTCCCCAAGTCTCCACCCAATCGTAATTTGGAGTATTCATCACGTTTCCTAAGGTGTCGAAGTGGGCTGAAAATAGATTTTCAGCCCACAGTCTATTTAAGGGTGAAGAATTACTTTAGTGTAACCATCCACCCTTTGATCAAATTTCATGTAGGCGTCTGGGGCCTCATCAATAGAAACCTCATGCGAAACCACGAAACTGGGACTAGCCTTCTCGGCAATAATCAAATCCCTTAGATAGGCGTTATATTTCTTTACGTTGCATTGTCCGGTGCCCAAACGCAAACCTTTTTCAAACAGCTTGCCGAAATTTAACAGTAAAGCGCCCGATTTAGCTGATTCGTTCACTCCTCCTGGATCAGAAGGCACGTACAATCCTGGTATTCCCATCATTCCTGTGGGTTTGGTTACATCAATCATTTGGTTCAAAACCACGTTGGGAACCTCCTCCTGCTCTCCACCAGCAGCAGATGAGCCTTGAGCTGCAGCTTGATATCCAACAGCGTCTATTCCCTTATCAACCCCCGTGTCATTCCTTATGTCTTTAATCTGTTCAACAGGATTACCATCGTCGAAGTTGATTGGAATCGCACCAATACTGGCTGCTTTATCCAACCTCTCTTGAACGTGATCAATGCAATACACTTCGGCTGCGCCTCTAATCACTGAGCTATAGGCGGCCATCAATCCCACAGGACCCGCACCAAAAACAGCAACACTCTCACCTGGACTCACATCCGCAAGTTCTGCCCCGTGATATCCAGTAGGAAATATATCAGCCAACAGGGAAAAATCAGCCTCAAACTGATCTCCTTTGGGAAGAGGCAAACAGTTAAAGTCAGCGAAAGGTACCTGCATATACTCAGCCTGTCCTCCAACCCACGGTCCCATGGCTACATAACCATATGCCCCGCCTGCAAATCCAGGGTTTACCGTGGTGCAAAAACCCGTATAACCTCTCTGGCAGTTTTTGCAAAACCCACAGGCAACATTGAAAGGCATCACGACTCTATCGCCAACCGATAGATTTTTAACTGCAGAGCCCATTTCTTCAATAACTCCCATGTTTTCGTGGCCAAATACGATGCCTGGTTCAGCGGCTGTCCGCCCTTCATACATATGCAGATCAGATCCGCAAATACAACTCGATGTGATTTTTACAATAACATCATTGGGGTGCTTTATTTTGGGATCATCAACAGTTTCTACAGCGACCTCAAATGGTTTTTTATAAACAACGGCCTTCACTGTGCTTCGCCTCCTTGTTTTATGTGACTAACCTACCCAGAACAGCGCACATACTATTATTAATACAGCCCTCTGACAAATCGTTATATGTAATAAAACATAAGGAAATATGTTTTAATCTGTTTATTGTAATTTTAGGGTGTTATTCTTCGTTCAAATAAAACCACTTTTAAGTCGGCGGTACTGAAATGAAATATTTGAAAACCATCGGATTTAATTCAAATCAACCCATAGGCCGTGGATTCAATTATCCATACGATGTAGCTTTTAGCGAAGACAACAGGATATTTGTGCTCAACCGGATGGGAGGGCATAACTCCTCTGGTATAAGAATTCAAATCTGCACCTACGATGAAGATTGGCTGGGTGAATTTGCCACAGGTCCCGGAAAAGGGGATAGCCAGTTTGTGATACCAGTTTGTATGTCATTCAACAGCAAAGATCTACTGTATGTGACTGACGAATCACTCAATGACGTCAAGGTATTTGATAACCAAGGCAACTACATCACCAAGTGGACTACAAATATCACTGGACCTCAGAAATTTGCAGGGCCCAGTGGAATTGTGCATGGGTCGGATGACTCTGTTTATCTGGTTGAACAATACGCAAACAAAATAAGCAAGTTCACCGGGGACGGCCAATTCCTCTTCTCATGGGGTTCGGAAGGCGACGGTGAAGGCGAGTTCAATTTACCGTGGGGAATTTCTACAGATGTAGAAGGACACCTCTTTATCGCAGACTGGGGTAATGACAGAATTCAGAAATTCACTGCCGATGGAGAATTCATCGCCACATACGGTGAATCGGGATATCAGGACGGGCAATTTAACAAACCCAGCTCAGTTGCTATTGATAGCAAAGGATTTATCCACGTAGCCGACTGGGGCAATGAAAGGGTACAAGTATTAGATCCTGACGGTGAATTCCACCAGTTGCTTGAAGGTGAAGCGACTCTCTCAAAATGGGCAGAAGAATGGCTTGAAGTAAATCTAGATGAGTACGACTTGAGAAAAGAGTCGAATTTGTTAGTCAAGGAACTACCAAACCATCTTCAAACCCCTTACCACAGGGCATCTCAATCAGAGCCTATATTCTGGGGACCAGTTTCAGTAAAAATAGATTCAGAAGACCGTCTATACGTCACTGAACACAGTAGACATCGCATCCAAATATATGAGCAATAATCATAGCAAATATAGTTAAAAAGAAGATACGAGGCAAAAATGGAGTCACCAAATAGAGTGTTAGCAGCGCATTTGGCAAGAAGGGCTGGATTTGGAGCCACCCCTGAAGAGCTAGATAGCTACAGTGAGATGGAATATGAAGATTTGGTTGAACATCTAATAACAAAGATAGATTCCTCCCACATATCAGATCATCTGATTTTTAGAAGGCACGTTGATCTCCATACCATGCAGGGACATAACGCCGTCTATTGGGGTTATAGGATGATTTCAACTGACAATCCTTTCGTCGAAAAAATGGCCCTGTTCTGGCATGGGGTTTTCGCAACCGCTGAAAATAAATTAAACAACATAGGCTCACTAACAAACCAAATAGATATGTTTAGAAGGCATGGTATTGGTAGATACGACGATCTTTTGGTCGAGCTGTCAAAAGACCCTGCAATGCTCATCTGGCTCGACAACCACACCAACCATAAAGATTCGATCAACGAGAACTATGGCAGAGAAATCTTAGAACTTTTCTCTATGGGGGTAGGGAACTATACCGAGGATGACATCAAAGAATGTGCAAGAGCTTTTACTGGATGGACTGTGAAGAACGGGGAGTACCTTTCCATGATGGCAGTTAAAGACTCTATATGGCCATATGGAAGGATCCTATGGCACCACGAATACAGAGCTACTGACCACGATACCGGTGAGAAAAGATTTTTAGGCGAAAACTCAAATTTCAATGGTGACGGTGTAATAGATGTGATCTGCAGACAAAGAGCCACTGCTAATTTCGTGGCTCGGCATTTATATAATTTCTTCGTTGCGGATGAGGTTCCAGTACCGCAGTGGTCCAGTACTCCGCCAAAAGATCCTGAGGCAATAGATATCCTTGCAGATACATACATGGAATCCAACCACGATATAAGGTCTATAATGAGGGTATTATTTAATTCTGATTTCTTCAAAGACTCTAAATTTAAAAGGGTCAAAAGCCCTGCCGAATTGATTATTGGAACTCTCAGAAACACCAGAGAATACCAGGTACCAGACGGCGGAGAAATAGGTATCTACGACATAGGGGAAGAGTCAGGCTATATGGGTCAGAAATTGCTAGACCCACCTTCGGTCGAAGGTTGGCATACGGGGGAGGAATGGATCACTAGCGGCTCTCTAGTCGACCGGGTTAATTTCGCTACAAGCCACATTGGTGATGATTCCAACCCAGGAGTTAAAATCCTTATAGAAAGAGTAGGGTTCGAAGATAAGCAACCCAGCAAGTTAATAGATGATTGCCTGGAGACTCTTGGTTATGTTGAAATTGAAACAGACACTTATCAAAAATTAGAGGAAGTGGCAGCCTCTGGATTACAAAAATCTGATTCTTCTGAAGGAGTCTCTTCTAATTTGATTATCGAACTATTCAAATTAATAGTTTCGAGTCGGGAATACCAGCGATGTTAGGAAAGAATCAACTTATTCAAAAAGGTTAAACACCTGGTTTTCCTGCTGAAGGACCTGTACAAAGGTGGCACATTTTGGCATGTCCTTAATTTTTGTGGCACCAATATAGGTGCATGCCGATCGAACCCCTCCGAGGATTTCTGTCATTGTATCCTCAACTTTCCCTTTATAAGGAATTTTGATTTCTTTTCCTTCAGCACCGCGGTATCCATCTTTTCGTGCCCCATGAATTTCCATGGCCCTATCCGAACTCATTCCATAAAATTCCATTTTGCCGTCTAAAATGTCAATCTCAGATTCTTCATGGCCTGCCAACATACCTCCCAACATAACAAAGTCAGATCCCGCCCCAAAAGCTTTGGCAACATCTCCAGGGTATACACAACCACCATCTGCAATTACCTGACCGCCTACTCCATGAGCGGCATCTGCACATTCAATAATTCCAGAAAATTGAGGAATTCCCACCCCGGTCATCAACCGTGTCGTACATACGGAACCCGGCCCTATTCCACATTTGACTATATCTGCACCACGTAAAATAAGCTCCTCTGTCATTTCCGCAGTAATTACGTTCCCTGCGATTATGGTTTGTTCGGGAAATTCCTCCCTCATTTGAGCCACGAAATCCACAAAATTTTCGTGATATCCATTGGCTACATCAATAGTTATAAACGGAATTTCTGGGTACTTTTCGAGAACAACCTTAAGAGTTAAAAAGTCAGGAGCATCCTCATCCCAAATTCTGTTGGTTCCAGTACAAATGGATACGTAATTTAGATCTAGCCCGCTGGCAACTGCATTATCCCAGTCCTCTGGTTCATAATGTTTTCTCAAAACTGTCAACATTTTGTAATTCTGGAGAATTTTGGCCATCGAAAAAGTACCGACACCGTCCATACTGGAAGCAATAATTGGAATCCCTGTGAATTCTTTACCCGAGTTTAAAAAGTTAAACTCTCTTTCCATGTCAACATCTTTTCTGGATGTTAGTTTAGAACGTTTCGGCTTTAATAAAACATCCTTGTAATCAAGCTTTATATCGGATTCTATTCTCATTAATTATCACCATCGACCTATTGTATGACTGCAATTGTTCGCAGTAATTCGACAATTAATTCTAACCATAGGAAGGAAGGAATAATAGGTCCCTCATTTTACCAATGATGGTCTTACAAGTTGTATGGTTTGAAAAACAACTATAAAGTTCGCGAATCTATATCATCATAAGGATCATCCGAATATGGTTTGGCAAGACGAGATAAATGAGCTCAACAAAAGACTG
>VFFY01000238.1 GCA_009392675.1 SAR202 cluster bacterium
CTACTATCTCGTCCACCTCTACGATAGAAATACCAGAAGACCTGACCATAACAGCACCAAAATTCTGCGAAGTGCCTTTGTATGAAAGATTTCCCAAGGTATCCGCTTTATGTGCTTTAACTAATGCGAAATCTGCTTTCAAAGCAGTTTCCATTATATAACTGCGCCCATCAAATTCCCTCATTTCTTTTCCTTCAGACAGTTCGGTTCCTACTCCAGTAGGGGTAAAAAATGCCGGTATCCCAGCACCACCGGCTCTTATCCGTTCAGCCAGAGTACCTTGTGGTACCAATTCCAAACCTATTTTCCCTTCCCGAAAATAAGATTCAAATGAATTTATCTTGGAAGGAGAAGGAGAAACTGGATAAGAGGCTATGAGTTTGCCCACCTGATCATTATCGATCAAAATTCCGCAGTCAACAGCCGTGTGTCCTGGTAAAGTGCCAAACCCCATAAGGCTTGCAAGGCCTGCAGTATTGCTTATTATGGTCAGATTGGAAGCGCCGTGATCTCTCAGTGCAACTATGAGATTTTGAGCTGTCCCGCCCGTACCTCCAAAGCCAGAAACCATAATGACAGCACCATCAAAAATATCTGACACCGCGTCATCGAATGAACTGAATACTTTTTCCACCTATCGTATACTCCTAGAAGATTCGATTTTCAGCAAATACACCATAACCACGTCTAATATACAGGTTCAATAAGAGAGGTCAATAATGAACCAAATTTCAATAAGAGAGGGAAGTATATCTGATACCCCAACCATCTCTAAATTTCAGCAGCAAATGGCCTTAGAGACAGAATCTAAAATTTTAAATGAATCGACAATTCGACAAGGGGTCGAATCAGTTTTGAAATGTCCTAACAAAGGCTTCTATATAATCGCGGAGACAGATTCACAGATCATAGGTAGTTTATTGGTAACGTTTGAATGGAGCGACTGGAGAAATGGTTGGTTCTTTTGGATCCAAAGTGTGTTTGTTGATGCCAAGTATCGAAGACAGGGGGTATACCGGGTTATGCACAGTGAAGTGATTCGACGTACCAAAGCGAGTGGAAATTGCTGTGGAATCAGATTATATGTTGAAAAAGATAATAGAAACGCTCAAAAAGTATATAAAACTCTAGGTATGCATGAAACTGATTATTACCTATACGAAGAAGAATTTTAATCGTGCCAAGGAGCCAGGTTAATGGATATCAGTAGCAGAGGGGTAGAAAATTTCCTTCGCCACAACCACGACGCGGTCCTGTCAACAATACGATTGAACGGTGCAACTCAACTTAGTGTCATCACAGTCGGGTTCCTTAAAGGAGGCGCAATATTCACTACCACAAAGTCTAGAGCCAAATTTGTAAACTTAAATAGAACTCCTGAATGTTCCCTACTTATTTCGAATTCGAATTGGAGACCATATCTAGTCTTAGAAGGTAAAGCTATTATTTTTTCCGAAGATACGACAGATCCAAAAACTTTAAAGAATATACTTCGTACGGCTTACAGATCAGCAGCGGGAAAAGAACACCCAAATTGGCAAAATTACGATGAAGCCATGAAAAAAGATGGGAGAGTTGCCATACTCGTTACTGGAGAAAATATTTATGGCACTATAGAAAATTAGGGAAGCCTCAACTATCTTTTCACAACAAGCCGAATGACCCGGGGTATCAAACTCAAAATCCCTCCTTCCAACAAAGTGAGAAAGGCAATAACGACCGTGCAGTCAAAGAAGAATCCTTGCGGAAACATAGCTATTAAGTAGTCGTGTCTTGGGTCTAAAACCCATAAATCATTACTAAAACTAACCAAATGGAAAAACAAAAATAGCCTGTCAAATCCAACAATAGCCAAAACCGAAACTGCTATCACCAAACTAAAACTGAACACACCTCCTCTGCCAATATACTTCAAAGCCAGAATTCTTCTATTAGTGAAAGAATTAAAAAGCATAAAAACACACCCGGCTGAAAGCAATATCGCGGAATATAACTGCACCATGTAAACCATTTTTACAAGATTTTTCACATCATACATGTGAAGAATCTCTCTCTCATTAAATAAATTGGGGATATTGTCTCCATGTAACGAGATGTTTACTGTGATTTGTTCTAAATCGTTGTTGAAATAATCTCTTATTTGCTGCCCAGCTGCTTGTAATTGTTCGAATTCTATCCCTGTATATTTCTCAATTTTGTACTTGTTGAATCCATAGTCATACATTGTGGCTGAATTCAATACTATTCTGACATTAGTGGTTATGAGTAACAGTGGAACGCAAATAATAAACAAGGCCTGTAGAATGTTATTGAAAATTCTAGTGTACATACCTTACTAAGCTTATTGACCTGCCCTGAAGAGTGTCAACAAAGGTCCTAGAGGATAGAAAAATGACTACATCACTACCTTTCCCTGATTCCTTTGACGGAATTCTGCAACTAGTGACTCAGCTCCGTTCCAAAGATGGCTGTCCCTGGGATCAAGAGCAAACCTTACAAACATTATCTCCACTGCTGTTGGAGGAATGCTATGAATTAGTAGAAGCCACGGAAAATGAACAAGATTCTGAGAGGCTGGAAGAAATAGGTGATCTTCTTTTGCATATCGCATTCCAAATTCTACTTTCGGAGGAGTCAGGTACATTCTTCCGGTCAGACGTCTTCGAATCCACTCTGAAAAAGTACATTCGTAGACACCCTCATGTTTTTTCCGATCAAACAGTGGATTCTATTGAGGAGTTAAAGGACAACTGGGAAAAAATAAAACGAGAAGAAAAAAAAGAGTCCAGACGCTATGAAATGGATGGTATCCCCAGTAATTTGCCAGGGCTCTCCTGCGCACTCAAAATACAACAAAAAGCAGCAAGGTGTGGTTTTGATTGGGACGATTCTGATGAAATTCGCCTGAAAATATTTGAGGAATTATCTGAATTCGAAGCCGCTAATCACTTTGATCAACAACAAGAAGAAGTCGGAGATTTGTTGTTTACCGTCGCAAATATGGCCCGCCATAACGGAATAGACCCGGAACAGGCATTGAGAAATGCAAATAGGAAATTTATTTCCAGATTCACTAACATGGAGAAACTATCTGAACAGGCAGGGCAAAATTTCTCTGACCTAGCATTGAAAAAACAGGATGATTTATGGCAACAGGTGAAATTAGAGGAAAGGCAACCATGAATATAAATGACCATGAACGTGAAAAAGAAATCATGTGGGACTTGGTAAATCTACATTTCACTGATCTGATTTCTGACGATCAAGTTGAGAAGATTAAGGAATCCATAGCCGGCATATTGACTGACGCCAATGAGATTAGATCAGCCAAATTGGATGATAGCTTTCCGCTGTTAAATTCGTACCAGCCATTTAGAGGCGATGCAAGTGAATAAGACTCCTTTGTTCAAAAATTTACGATCCATAGCAAAAGAAATAGAAAACAAACACATTTCCCCTACGGAAATAACAAAATACTATCTAAACCGGCTAAATAAACTGGGCCCGGAATATAATTCCGTCGTCACCGTCACAAATGAGCTAGCTTTGAAGCAGGCAGAGGCTGCTGAGAAAGAAATTATGTCCGGTGTATATAGGGGAATCTTACATGGCATTCCTTATGGAGCGAAAGATTTACTGGCCACAGACGGAGGTATTCCAACAACTTGGGGTGCAGAACCGTTCCGACATCAAACGTTTCAATATAACGCTACAGTGATAAATAAGTTGTGCTCTTCCGGGGCAATATTAGTGGCTAAGTTAGCTATGATTGAACTCGCTGGCGGAATGGGTTACAGGCAACCAAATGCCTCTCTTACAGGACCGTGCAAAAGTCCTTGGGACAAAAATACGTGGGCCGGAGGTTCATCCAGTGGATCTGGTTCCGCAGTCGGA
>VFFY01000239.1 GCA_009392675.1 SAR202 cluster bacterium
AATATTACACCTTCCTCAGCAGCAGATTTTGTTAATGCAGCCGAGTCGACACCTAAACATCTTGGCCACAGGAAAAATCCTCCTTTAGGCTCAATAAATTCCAGGTAATTTGAACAATGCTGGGTCAGTGAGCTAGTGAGGGCTTTACATTGAGACTTGTACAAATTCCTCATTCTTTTTACGTGTGTCGAATATTCAGATGATTCTATAAAACGACTTACTGCCGTTTGTATGAAAGGAGCATTACCCATATCAGATCTAGTTTTTCTGATGGCATCGATAGCCTTAGCGGAACCTTGCAGCCAACCTAATCTAAGACCTGTCGCAATAGTTTTACTGAAAGTTCCCATACGTAATACCCCTTCCCCACCGTTCATAGAATACATATCAAGCGGAGGTGTGTCTTCAAAAAACAAGCCACTGTACGTAGAATCCTCTAAAATAATAATTCCATTTTCTAATGCCAATTGGCCGATCATACGACGATTATTTTCAGACATAGTCACACCGGTAGGATTGTGGAAATCATCTATGGTGTAGATTCCTTTAATTACATCCCCACTTCGCCTACACCTTGCCACTATTTCCTCAATTGCCTGGTAGGACATGCCTTCCGGGGTTATTGGTACCTCTATAATTTTTCCTTGATACTTAAGAATGGTCTCGACGGTGCCAGAGAAGCTTGGGCCCTCTACCAAAACAATATCTCCAGGATTTAAAAAGGTAGCGCAAAAACTTTCCATGCACCCAGATCCACCATTAAAAAGTATGAAATTGTCTGGAGTTTGAGACAAAGAGGTAAATCCATTACTCGGATCATTTAACAATTCTCTTAAATCAATCTTCCCTCTGCCATACTCATACTCCATCTCCACAAATCTACCGGAAGATAAAACCTTGGAAAAATGATTTGCCAAAGATGCCATGGGTATCCCTTCAGGTACAGGCATACCAACCGCAAGATCTATGGGATCAGAATGATCAGTTGGGATTTCCCATCTGCTTTCTTCTTCAGCACCGGCACCCAAAGCCTTGGCTCCCGCCGAAAGAATCTTTGTGACATCAAAGTTGGTATTGATCATTGAATCCCTCATTGCTACAAATAACCAAATAATTGTACCGCGTGAATTGATAATCAAACAGGCCTAAAAGGTACGCCTCGCATTCTAGAATTAGAAAGAATCTTCACTTTCGCTATAATGGGCAAAAGTTTCGCTATAATGGCAAAAATTTATAAGGAAAATGCTATGAAATCAGAAAGACAACTTGTAGCACACTTGATGAGGAGAGCAGGGTTTGGAGCCACCCCTCAAGATTTAGACGACCTTACATCCGACAAATCTTATGAGGAGATTGTAGATGATCTGGTGACGCCAGAAAAATTTGAACCAATCGATATGTCTTATGTGGAGCGATATTATACAGGTGAACCCGTAGCTGTTCATGTCGGGAAATGGCTTTATAGAATGGTCAACACTGAAAGACCGTTAGAAGAGAAAATGTCACTATTTTTGCATCACATATTCCCAGTTGCATGGGGAAAAAGTGAACATGGCCCGTCTTTATATAGAGAGATAGAAATGTTCAGGAATACAGGATTGACAAATTTTAAAAATATCCTACTCCAGCTGTCTCAAGATCCAGCTATGATTTTTTGGCTCGACAATAACGAAAATCACAAAGATGAAATAAATGAAAATTATGGGAGAGAACTTTTAGAACTGTTCACCATGGGAGTTGGTAATTACACTGAAGATGACATAAAAAATGCTTCTAGAGCATTTACAGGGTGGACTTTCAGGCAACCATTATCCCTCTACCCATATGGACATCACCAGGCTGATTTTGAATTTATTCCTGAAGACCATGATTATGATGAAAAAATATTTCTTGGACATGTTGGCAATTTTGACGGGGAAGACATCATAGATATCATCGTGCAACAGAATGCAGCAGCTAAATTCTTGTCACGACACCTGTACAATTTTTTTGTGGAAGATGAGGTTCAGGTACCTTCATGGGAAACGGTAGAACCTAAAAACCCTCAGGCCATTGAAGAATTATCCAAAGCATACATGGAATCCAATGGAGACATGAGACACATATTGAAGACATTGTTTAATTCAGAGTTTTTCAAAAATTCTTTGACCTTGCCCAAAGTAAAAAGTCCCACAGAACTTATAGTCGGGGTAATTAAGCAAACCGGTGAATTCGACATCCCAACTCCAGGAATTCACGAGTTTGCAGTCACCACACTCAACGGATCTGCCATTGAAGGGCCACTTGCTATTATGGGCCAGAGACTCATGAACCCACCCACTGTAGAAGGCTGGCATACTGGATCTGAATGGATCGATTCAGGAACGTTAAGTGAAAGGATAGGATTTGTCGAAAAACAGTTTGCCGATCCTGCAAAACCGGGAGTCTCCGAAATGGTAGGCAGAGCTGGAAGCTTAGATGACAACCCGTCTGAGCTAGTAGACAGATGCCTAGATTTGCTCGGGGCGGTAAACGTGCGGGATGAAACCTACCAATCCCTTACAGACTATGCTAGAGAACTTAAAGAACTAGAGGATTCCGCTGGAGTTCATAATCTCATCCAGATGACGGCGTCTACCGTCGATTACCAGTTTGCATAGAATATAAGGAGAGGTAACCAAAATGAGCACTGACACTAAAGAAAAAACGCTTGTCGTAATCCAATTGACTGGCGGTAATGATTTTATGAATACCGTAGTCCCTTATAACAATGAACATTATTATGATGCCAGAAAAAAAATTGTAATCAGTCAAAATGATGTGTTACCGATTAACGACACATTAGCCATCAACAATAATGCCAGACCTTTGAAAAGACTATTTGATGAAGGAAAGGTGGCTATAGTTCAAGGAATCGGATATCCAAACTCAAACAGATCTCATTTTCGTGGAATGGATATATGGCATACGTGCGAACCGGACAGAGTTGGTAGTGAAGGATGGTTAGGGTTAGCCATAAAGGACCTAGATCCTAAAGGTGAAAATGTTCTGACCGGAGTTAATATAGGACAAGGGCTACCCAGGGCTATGTCTGTCACAGGCGTACCTATAACCTCGGTAGGAGATTTAGAAGGCTATGGGGTGATGAATAAAATAGAACAAGAGCGCTTAAAGGAAAGAGCTCTGCAAGCCTTCAAAGACATTTACGGGCAAGCTATTGGGAGTGGACAGGTAGCTGAATATATTGGGAAAACCGGATTAGATGTTTTAAAAGGGGCCGACTTACTGGCAAATGTGGCCGCTCAGTACAAATCCTCTGTGGAATATGCTGACAACTCTATAGCGAAAAGTTTGAGAGATGTAGCTCGGGTACATTTTGCTAATTTAGGTACCAGGGTTTTTTATACCAATCATGGAGGATACGATACTCACGCCAATGAAATGCCTGCACATCCAAAATTATTAAGTGACCTTAGTGGGGCTATTTCTGATTTTATGGATGATCTTAAAGAACATGACGCGGCCGACGATGTTGCCATACTGGTCTTCACAGAATTTGGTAGGCGAATGCGAGACAACGGCAGTGGAACAGATCATGGCTCAGGTGGCGGAGCTTTTCTAATAGGAAACAATGTGAAAGGAGGACTTTATTCAGAATATCCCTCCCTAAACCCTAACGACTGGGAGCACGGAGAGGATTTAAAGCACACTATAGATTTCCGTGGAATATATGGCACCGTACTGGAGCAGTGGCTAGGACTCGATGCGAAGCCAATTGTAAAAGGGGAATTCGAGCAGATAAAACCTTTTTATATCTAACAAATTAGGAGACCTACAATGACTCGACCACATGGCCTACTGAGAGCTGGTTATCCATATTCAACAACTTTAGGAATGAGACGAGTAACCAATTTTCCTACAGATATCGCTTTTGGCGAGGACAACGTTTTGTATGTGTTGCTTAGATCAGAAGGCGTCGCAACCATACGTATATGGTATCGAGACGATATGGAAGAGTTGACCGACGAGCTAAAAGGATTTGGTAGTTTCGGATCTGAAGATGGGCAACTTAGATGGCCTGTCAACATAATCACTGACGATTCGGGAAACATATACGTCAGTGATGAAGCCAATCATCGCATAACTAAATTTGATCCGGACGGAGGGTTCATCAGCAAATTTGGCAGGTATGGTCAAGGTAAAGGCGAATTTGATGGTCCTTCAGGATTTGCATTGGATAATAACGGACATTTTGTAATATGTGATTCAAAAAATAGTCGGATCCAGAGATACACAAAAGATGGTGAATGCATAGATTCTTTTGGATCCTACGGCTCGGAACCAGGTCAATTAAATCTCCCGTGGGGTGTGGATTGTGATGAAAATGGGGATATATATGTCTCTGATTGGGGTAATCACAGGATACAAATTTTTTCACCTGATGGTAAGCTCAAAAAAGTTGTTGGTGAATTTGGGAGTGGCGATGGACAATTCAATAGACCAACCGGCATTACTGTAGACAATCACGGGGATTTTTATGTAGCAGACTGGGGTAACAACAGGGTTCTTATGTACAATTCAGAAGGCCAATATATATGGAGTTTTCATGGTGATGCCACTTTATCAAAAGTGGCCCGCAATTATATGTTGACCAATGCTGTTCCAAACCGGCTAAGGGAAATGGGAAAGCTTGAATCTGAAAAATTTCTGAGAAGGCCACGGTCGGTAAGAATCGACGATGACTTCAGGTTGTATATACCTGATTTTGAATCTTACAGAATCCAGGTTTATCAAAAAGACTTCATCGAGCTGGACCAAACTCAGTACGCAGGACCTCTGCGAAACCCCACTTTAGAAGTAACTTAATATCTCCCTTGGATAGCTAGTACATACCTATATGACAAGTGCAGGAAACATTGAACCGGAAATAAAGCAGACTCTGGAGATGTTAGGTATAACCTACACCTGGATTGTTGTAGATCCAGATTTCGCAGACACTGAAAATTTCTGCCGGAAATATGACTACCCTATGGAAAAATCAGGAAACACTATTTTGGTGGCCTCTAAGAGAGGTGAAAAAAAATATTGTGCCTGTATCGTTTTAGCCACCGCCAAACTTGATGTAAATAAAAAAGTTAAGGAATTGATGGGGGTTTCCAGACTCTCTTTTGCTAATACCGAAGAGACCATCCACCTAACTGGTATGATGATTGGCGGTGTGACTCCTATTGGTCTGCCCGACACACTGCCAGTTTTCATAGACAGTGATGTGATGACAATTGATTACGTCATAATAGGGGGAGGAAGTAGATCAGGCAAAATACAAGTGAATCCTCAAGAACTACTCAAACTACCAAACTCCAAGGT
>VFFY01000240.1 GCA_009392675.1 SAR202 cluster bacterium
ATGACCTCTTCGAATCATGGTATTGCAAGCAAACGGGACGAATATGTCGCCCAGACACCTCTGCGAAGGACGGGGGAATCGATTGAAGTAGCCTATGGCGTTCTATTCCTAGCCTCTGACGAAGCTTCCTTTGTGACGGGAACTGAACTCGTTATCGATGGTGGTTACATAGCTCAATAATCCCAAAAATTGCGTTCTGCATAGCTTCGATTAGAATATTCACAAATGAGACGGAGGACAAAACATGACCAGAATTAACAAATGCATAGAACTCATTGAACAGAATCAAGCGATTTTCGCTGTTTCCGCCCCCGAATTGACTTACGAGTGCGGAAAAGAAATGTCACAGACCTGGGCAGATCTTATCCAATTTGATTTTGAACATCATCCTTTTGATACAGTTGGGTTAAGTAAATTTATGAAAGGGTTGAAGGATGGCGGGCCAACTCCAAGCGGACATCTCACTCCAACAGTCATAACAACCGTCCCATCAAATTGTATGACTCCCGAAGAAGTGATCTACAACGCGTGGCAAATCAGGCATGTATTATCTACGGGCGTGCATGGTATTTTGCATACCCACACCAGAAGGGCTGATGCTGTCGCAACATTTGTGGCCGCTTCTCGATATGTCTTCCAAACGATAGGAAGAGATCAAGGTATCCCTGAAGGTTTACGGGGTGGTGGCGGCCAGAAAGAACCGGCTGCAATATGGGGTATGGACCCGACAGATTACATGTGGAAGGCTGACCCATGGCCCTTGAATCCAAATGGTGAACTCCTATTGGGTCTAAAAATTGAAGATAGATTTTGCTTACCAGACGTAGACAATATTGCCGCAGTACCGGGTATTTCATTTGCTGAATGGGGACCTGGTGATATGGGCATGTCTCATGGGGATCCAGCCCTTCATGACCCTCCATACACTCAAGAAATGGACGACGCCAGGAATCTCGTAAAGAGCGCATGTGACAAATCCGGGTTGGCTTTCCTGTGTAGTTGGCAAGATGAAAATCTCACGATTGAAGAAAGGGCAAGACATGCCCTCCACGAAATAGGAGCCAGGATTTTACATGTCCCTGACGGGGCAATAGCGGATAAATTGCGGAAAGAAATGGGCCGCAAAATGCCCTGGTAAACCTTACGCACAGTCTAAATCGAGACCGCGGCTAAGACTGCGGTCTCTTTTTGTTCAAAGGATTTTATTTTTGAAAGACCCGAAGACGATAGAAATACCCATAAGAAATTATCAGAATACTGTCTACGAGTGGAAAGGAAATAGCCCAACCCTAGTGTTCTGCCATGCCACAGGTTTTCATGGTCGCATATGGGATCGTGTTATTGAAAAACTTGAGGGATACCACTGTATATCCATCGATCTCAGGGGGCACGGTAAAAGTACAAACACAGAACCCCCATATCCTTGGGATTCCTTTGTTCCTGACGTGATGGAGATAATTAACACTTTAAAATTATCAAATGTTGTAGGTATAGGTCACTCTATGGGGGGACACGTAATAACATCTGTGGCCACAAAAATGAATGCTGTAGTGAAGGGACTGGTTCTTTGTGATCCAAGTTTATTTGTAGACCACAGGTACGGCAAAAAAAAGCCAAATGTTGACCCAGACTATTCACATCCTGTTTCAAAAAGAAGAAATAAATGGGAAAACCCTTCCGAAATGTACGACCGTCTCATACAACACAAAAATTTTGCCTCTTGGGAGCCCGCTGTATTAAAGGATTACTGTATCCATGGGCTAGAAAAACAGGACGATTCTTACATACTCTCATGTCCACCGGTAGCCGAAGCTGCCATGTACGGCGCCTATATTGACCCCAAGGTGTTACAAGACTTGAGGGCCTATGAAAATCCCGTTTCAATTTTGTTAGCTAGGGCCATGAAAGCAAACGAAAGCTTCGATGATTTTGGCCCATCCATCACAAGAAATGACCTAGGGGACATGTTCCCAGACGCTGTAGTACAAAGGTATTCTAAGCACTCGCATTTTCTGCCGATGGAAAACACAAAATTGGTGGCCGACGCGATAGTACAACATTGTGAGACACTGAATAAATAAAAGACAAAGCAGATATATGTAAAGTATCCTACAAACTCAATCTGAACCAGTTAAATTACGAGGTGAAGAAATGGCATCAAGAATCATTGAAAATAAAGTCACTGCTTACCTGGGGCATGAAGATAGCCCGGATATTTCTAATCCGATACATTCCTCAGAGGTCGCAAAGGCATATGGTTTCCCAGGAGCCCTTGTTGGTGGGGTGACTGTTTGGGGCTGGGCTACTGACACTATTCTCGAGGCTTTGGGGGAAGACTGGCTGAAGGTTGGCTGGTCAGAATTTTCTTTCCGGCAACCTACAATACCCGGTGACGAAATGCTCATAAGGGCAACTGAAGATAGTGCATCAGATTCCTGGTCTATCGAAATGATTAACCAAGACGATGTCATATGTGTGGTCGGAAAAGTTGGTTTGGGAAAATCAGAGTGGTCCAGTGAGTTTGTTCGCTCTACATCGTTAAATCCAACTGGAGATGAACAAACAAAAAAATCTTTGACCCTGGAAACTGCCGAGATTGGATACGATTGGGCTGGAATGAAAGTCGATTTCACTGAGACTCTTGCAAACGAATTCACTACGGAGAAACAACGAACAGACAATCCTTTGTTTGTCGGGGCTAATCCAATCGCTCACCCATCGTGGACCGCAGGATGGGCCGAACAGCTAATGAGACATAATTACGACATTCCGAGTTCAATGCACACTAGAAGCAGAATACAGCATCTTAATGTTGTACCTACGGGAACTCAGGTGTTTGGCGGTGCCCACATGGTTGCTGCATATGAGAGAAAGGCCCATCATTTTGTTAACTTTGATGTGCTTTTGCAGGATCAAAACGGGACAGATATAGCCCAACTGAGACATTGGACCATATTTAAAATCGCTACCCCTGAAGAAAGAGAAAACGCAATAAGTTAGGTTGATTACTCAGTCTTCCCGGTGAAAATAGGGGGACGTTTTTCTATGAATGCTTTTCTAGCTTCCTGCCCGTCCAAACTACCCAATGATTTGCCGATGTTGAGCAGTTCATAGTGAAGTTGTTTTTCAACATCGATCCGATTTGCCGCCCTGAGCACCCTTTTTGTCGTCCTTGCCGTAATCGGAGATAAATTAGTCAGGGAGTCCAGGTAGTTATTGAATTCCTGCTCAAACAATTCATCAGAAACGACTCGACTAACCATCCCCAACTCCATAGCTTCCTCACCTGTGACGGTTCTATTTTCAAGGAGGAATTTCATGGCTTGCTCATAGCCTATCGCCTGGGATAATGTCATTGACAGGCCGCCGTCAGGGGACCCGCCAATTCGAGGATATCCTGCCAAGAGACGAGCGGAAGTAGCCATTATACGAATATCAGTGGCCATAGCTAAGGCTAACCCTGCCCCAACCGCAACGCCGTTGATCCCACCGACAACCGGTTTGTCGCACTCCTCTCTTAAAGTAAGATAAAACCGGCTAACCCAGCCAAGATCATCTAAATATCTATCTTGGTCTGACATTGGTATAAATTTTTCTTGATCTCCCTCAGGAGTTAGGTCCAAGCCTGCGCAAAAAGCATCTCCTACACCGGTCAATCCAATGATCCACACATTCTCTTCCTGTGCAGCGCCTCTGATTGCTTCTATTACCCCCCAAGCGAGTTCTAAGGAAGCAGCATTCTTTTTGCCCGGCCTATTCATTCTGATTACCCGAACGTGGTCTCTGTCATAAATTTGAACCAGATCAGTCATTGGAACGTCTCCGTTGAAGTAATTTATCAATGGCTGGCTTTTAGAACAAAAATATTTTAACCGGTGGATTATTAGTCACCTAAGGATTTTATTTGTTCTTCCACTCTGCCTAAATCTTCGTATTCTTCTAAACTTAGGTGGTAACACCTTTTTAGATACAAATCGGCAATGCCGGAGGCCCTTACTCCTTCTTTACATGCCCATTCGATCAAAATCGGCAACTGGAAAATTTCAGAGAAGTAAGTAGAGATAGCATTTAGGTCCGCCTCCGTCTCAACAACGAGAGATTCTTCATCAGATTCAAGGGCGTATCGCATTCGGCCAACAAGTTTTGTTAATTCACTCAATCGATCAGGTTCACTCATCATAGAGTAAACAATATCATTCACCTGGAAATTTGATTTTTCGGAAATTGCTGTGTGTTGGTCATTAACACTGACATCTGAGCCATCTTCGTATAGTTCCAAATAAGCCTGAACCACATCATTTACTTTCATCATAGCTGATGTCACATCCGAGGCGGTGTATTCCCCACCAAATATCAAATCGTCATGCCTCGTCTCTGCTAGGTTTTTCAAAAACTCAACGTCTTCCACCTCTTCAGGAGCGGGAGGAAAAGCAAAAGCCGACATGTCACCAGGTCCAATTTCACCTACCTGATTCATCAAAAATGGTGGAACATACTTGCTTACATCTACAGTGATTGGAAGAAGGACTATATAGGAGGCAAAGCAAGATCCCGTGGACACATCATTGAAATAAACCAGTGCGTGCCCCTTTGGGACGTCAGACTTTCCCAGCTCAAATTGCAAATCCATATCTATTGAAAATTCCCTTTATCTAACCGTTCACTCATATAGCCACCACCCCGACCATTATATGCCAAATAAGACTCAACCTATATAAATAATCTTGTCACATTTTCAATATAATAGAGTCTGTAACTGACAACCTTGGGGACATCATATGCAGCTGTATAAGAATTTAATGAGACCGCTTCTATTCACTTTGGAGCCAGAAACGGCTTGGCACTTATCGGACCTTGGTCTCTCCCAAACCTGGTTTTGGAAAATTATGGGCAGGGGTTTTCAACATCACAACGAATTTTTAGGAGCAACGGTGGCGGGTATTCCTATAAAAAACCCCGTTGGCTTGGCGGCAGGGTATGATAAAAACTGCAGATTCCTACCCTCCCTCCAAGAGCTTGGTTTTGGATATGTCATGGGTGGCACAATAACCAAAGACCCGAGGCCAGGTAATCCCAAACCGAGGGTTATTAGACTCAAAGATCAATCAGCATTGATCAATGCCTTAGGTTTCCCTGGAGATGGCCTTGAAAAAGTATTATCAGAAATATCCGAAATGGCCTCCGTCCCCAAAAAATCAGTCCGTATTATGAGTGTTTCGGGAACAGATATTCCTGACATTGCTGAATGTCATCAACAACTGGAACCTTTTTGTGATGCGATAGAATTGAACATAAGTTCACCAAATACTAAAGGTCTAAGGATTTTTCAAGAGCCAGCTAAACTTAGATCACTGTTAGCTGAGATAAATCAAAGTAGATCCAAACCTATTCTTGTAAAAATGCCTCCCTTTAAATTAGAAAATGGTGATGATGAAAAAACCCTGAATTTGGGGCGTATTTGCCTTGAGGAAAAGGTGGAATCCCTGACCGTATCCAATACGATACCAATACAGCATGATGGGCTTGCTGTGGGGCAAGGAGGGCTTAGTGGAAGTCCTTTATTTGAAAACACTATAGCGATGGTTGAAACTTACCAAGCAGAATTCGGGGATAAGATAGAAATTAATGCCTGTGGGGGAATTTCAAACGGATATCAAGCCTACGAGGCCTTAAAATCAGGAGCCAGTTCGATCCAGATCCTCACTTCACTTATCTATGAAGGACCCAGGGTAGTGCAAAGCATCAATAAGGAGCTATCTGAACTTTTTACAAATAGAGGTGATCCAAGAAATTAGTTACTTTTGCCGATCAACGAGTCTACCTCTGTCCTGAAGGGCATCGAAATCTGAGCGCCTTTCTTACTTGTTGCAAGGGCCCCAGCTGCGGAACCCAACTCAGCCGCTTCATTAAGAGTTAAACCTTCAGATATCGCGACAGCCAAACCTGCGGTAAACGCATCTCCTGCAGCTACAGAGTCAACACTTATCACAGTGGAACTAGGTATGTGTATCAATTCGTGTCCTGATAAAAAAAAGAGCCCTTCACGGCCCATGGTGATAATGCACATCGCCTCAGTAAGATCCTTCATTTTCAATAAGGCTGTATGAACAGATTTCACATCGTTTAATTCACAATTTGTGAGTAACCCAGCTTCTGTTTGGTTCGGGGTGAGAAAATCTACTTTTCTGATAAGTTCATCAATACCCCATACATATGGCGCCGGATCCCAAATTACTGGAACGTTATTACCTTGTGCTATATTCGCCGCCTCTAGGTTAACTTCAAGGGGCACTTCGTTTTGAAGCAGCAAACAGCTCGCTCCGACTATACAGTCCTGAAGGGAATCGAGCTCCACTTGGCCACAACTCATATTGGCACCAGATGAAACAACAATTGTATTTTCAGACTTTGAATCTACAGTTATCAAGGCTATACCTGTACCGTGATTTACATCTTTCGTTATACGGCTGACATCCACCCTCTCAGATTTCAAGTCGGTCAACACCTGTTCTGAGAAAACATCAGCTCCCACTCTTCCGATCATCGTCACGTTTGCCCCTAATCTGGAAGCCGCAACTGCTTGATTGGCACCTTTACCACCATTTTCAATAACAAATGAATCCGAAAAAATAGTTTGACCATCCTTAGGCAACTCTTCCACAGTAGTAACTAAATCAACATTCAGACTGCCCAATACAACGAGATGTGAGGCAGGCATGGCTTCTATAAACCTATCTGATTCTTTGATAAAAGATTTTCTAAATACACAGCTACTCCGTCCTCATTCGGGCTTTTGGCCAGGTCATTACATACTTCAAAAACTACAGATTCCCCTCCAGCCATCGCAACCCCTCTACCGGCCCACTTAAGCATTTCCACATCATTGAAGCCATTTCCAAAAGCTATTACTTCTTCAACCATCACATCAGTCTGGGAACAAAGCCATGCCAAAGCTTTATCCTTACCAGCATCGATACTAAGTATTTCGCAAAAATGTGGCAATGAGCGGGTGGCATACATCTCAGCAGAATATTTCGATTTTAGATCGGATTCTAACTCTGCCACTACCTCTGGGTCTCCGACTCCTAAGACACGATACAGATCCCTTCCGATTTCTTCCAAAGAGTCCACTAGAAATATTTTCACTCCGTTCCTTTCTCCGTATGCCTCAGCCCAGTCACTCATTTCTTCAACGTAGACATCGTCCCCTGCATAACCCACTATCTCCACGTCAGATTGAGCTAGTAATCGGACGGAAAGTGACACTTGATCAGGTGAAAGAAAAGTCTCCCAAACATTTTTTTCTCCTTTATCGAAACTCACCAATGCCCCTTGAAAGGACACGACCGTTTCTATCATGGGAGCTTGCCGAAGGAAAATCATGGCAGATTTTAGGCTTCTACCCGTGGCAACTGAGACCAAAGCACCCCGGTTGGAACATTCTTCTAGTATTTGCATCATGTAGGGGGAAATCGAAGAAGAGTCCCCTTTTAGAGTACCGTCAATATCCAGGGCAATAATCTTATATTTCAAATCGTTAACTTCTCCGAGGTCAAGATAGCCTGTGCTAAAATCACCGTGATTTCCGCTAATCCACATACAGGTAGATTTATGCACATCAAACCCAGATTGATACTATGGGCTTGTATTGGCCCCTTTGTAGTTTATTTGATAATACAGGCCTTTGGGGAAAAATAAAAAATAACCCTAGGAGAAACACCATTGAGTGGAAGAAAAGTCCTGGTAACAGGATTAGCAGGAAAAATAGGTGGGATAATCCGGTCAAACTTATCGTCAAAATACTTTTTGAGTGGTCTTGACCTTCAGAAAGTGCCAGAATTTCCTACTACTGTCGCTAATCTTTCAAATTTGGATGAAATACTGCCTGCATTTGAAGGTATTGACACAGTTGTTCATCTGGCAGCAGATCCGAACCATCAAGGTAATTGGGAAACCAATCTGGAAAACAACATAATAGGTACCCGTAACGTATATGAAGCCGCCCGTCTGTCAGGAGTGAACCGGATCGTTTTTGCTAGCAGCAATCATGCCTTGGGATTTTATCCTCTAAGGGATAATCCCTATAAACAAATCTATGAGGGAGACTTCCGAGAAGTACGTCAACCAGTTATTCCTTTAGCCACCAATCTTGTACGGCCAGACGGTTACTATGGCGTCAGTAAAGCATTCGGGGAATCCTTAGGTAGCTATTTTCATGACGAATACGGAATATCGGTCATATGTATGAGAATAGGTTGGGTAATGGAGCCAGACGACCCAACCTTTGCTCCGTCCGCCTTGTCTTTGTGGATGAGCCATAAAGACACCGCAAGTCTGATCGGCTGCAGCATAGATGCACCAGAGTCTGTAGGATTTGCTATCGTTTACGGAATGTCAGATAACACTTATGGAATATGGGATATGGAACAAGGGCGAAAGATAATAGGTTTTATCCCTGAAGATAACGCAGGCACACAATGGGCTCCATCAAAAGATCGGTCTTCAGTCATGAAATCTGGAGACCCACAAGAATGATTGATTTCAAGAGGAGAAAAAGAAATGAAAATACAAAGATATGAAACAGGCATTGTCAGTCTGCCTAGAGAGGAAGGCCCTCTGTCAGGAGGGATGGGCAGTAAGGCAGAGTTTATAACGATAAAGATCATCACGGATGACGGTATAGAAGGAATAGGTTACTCAGGGTTCGCAAGTTCAATAATGGTCAAGGCCTTGAAGGAAACGGTTGATGCATTGCTTGAGCAGATTATTGGAGAAGACCCTAGGCGAGTAGAACATATCAATACTTATCTGAGAAATTTGGCAGGAGGCGGAGCCCCAGCCGGCCTTGTAACACGGGGAGTTTCGGGAATTGATGTTGCCTTATGGGATATTAAAGGCAAAGCTGCATCAGAACCTCTCCACAGATTGCTAGGAGGGTTCAGAGACACTGTTCCTACTTATGCAAGTGGTTATTTATGGCGAACGTTCGACTTGAACCGGTTAGAAAAGACAAGTAAAGAACTCGTATCTCAGGGTTTCAAGGCTATGAAGTTTCGAATGGGGGCTGAAGATAGTGCTCAAAAAGAGATAGCAAGAATGGAAACCATGAGAAATTCAGTGGGTCCAGACATTACAGTGATGCTGGATATCAACCAAGGTTGGGATGTTAACACCGCCATTTCCATAGGAAGGGAACTTGCACAATATGATCTTTTTTGGCTAGAAGATCCAATAAATCATCAAGATTTTGAAGGTTTGTCTCGTATCGCCGATGCCCTGGACACACCAGTTGCAGCGGGAGAATACCACTATGGTATCGAACCATTTAGGACTCAACTAGAACGCCGATCTATCGATATAGTCATGGTCGATTTACTCAGAGCCGGAGGAATAACACAGTGGATGAAGGCAGCTCACCTAGCTGAGGCTTACAATTTGCCCGTTGTTACCCATTTGGCCACGGAGGTCTTGATGCACTGCTTGGCTGCTTGTCCAAACGGTTTGTACGTGGAACACATGCCATGGACCTTTGCCATGTTCAATGAGGAACCCGAGGTTGTCGGAGGGGAAATTGTTTTGCCTCAAAGCCCCGGATTAGGATTGTCCTTCAACGACGACAATTTGAAAAAATATGCGGTTTCTTGAG
>VFFY01000241.1 GCA_009392675.1 SAR202 cluster bacterium
AGTTCGGAAAACCGACAGTATCATACCTGTCGTTAGCATTACAACCTTGAGAAGTTAGGTAGTTAATTGTTAGCTACATTCCGAGATGGATTTGCATAGAGATACTAGGGTTTTCACAGGAGTCCCTGTTGCCCCTTTTGGGTCATCTCCGTTAATTGAATTGGTTCTACTTACAGCGGCAATATCTAGATGAACCCAAGGGGTATCTTCAGCAAACAATCCGATAATCATGGCCCCGATAGTTGCCCCGCCTGCTGCACCACCGACATTTTTGATGTCTGCCACATCACTTTTAAAATGTTTAGAAAAAGATTCGTCAGCCGGTAATTCCCATAACCTTTCCCCTTCCCTGGCCCCAGCTTCTATTACCTCTTTAGTGAATTCGGCATTGTTTCCAAAAGCACCTATAATTTGATCCCCCAATGCCGTCCTTATCGCCCCAGTTAAAGTGGCCACATCCACAATCTTGCTTACACCCAAATGGTTCGCGTAGCACAATGCATCAGCTAATACCAGCCTTCCTTCAGCGTCGGTATTTATCACCTCGATTGTGGTCCCATTCATAGCGGTCACCACATCCCCCGGACGCTGAGCTTTTCCGCCCGGCATATTTTCAGTAGCGGCAATAATTCCGTAAACATTTATATTGAGAGCTAATTTGGATATTGCAATGAGTGCTCCAATCACGGCTGCCCCTCCTGCCATGTCACCTTTCATAGTGATCATTCCAGCAGGAGGTTTAAGACTTAAACCTCCACTATCGAAAGTTATTCCTTTTCCTACGAGGGCGATTGAGTCATCTATATTATCCTTATCCCCTATATAATTTAGAATAATTAAATGGGCCGGTTCATTACTTCCTTGAGCCACTCCAAGTAAAGAACCCATTCCTAATTCCCTCATTTTATCCTCATCCAAACGTTCAAATTCTATGCCATTTGCTTTAGCTTCTCTCTCTGCAATATCGGAAAGGATGCTTGGTGTCATAAAATTAGCGGGTGCGTTTGCTAGGTCTCTTGCCAGGTTTATGGCCTCTGCTATCGCGGTGTAAGAAATTACGCTAGATTCTGCAGGGGCGGCTGTGTTTAGGATTACTTCCTTAATAGTTTTTTCTGATTTCTCTGAGATGTGATCTTCATATCTGTACAGCCCATTAAGGGTCGCCAATGTGATTAACTCACATACCCTTTGGGGGGTTAAACCCTCCGAACAAAAGGTATCGATGGCGACAACCACTTTGGTTAGCCCAATTTCTCTTGCCTTTCTGATTGCGGCACTAACCACATCTTTTATTACCTTTTCCGTCACAGAATCCCGTTTACCCAAACCCGTAAATAAAATTCGCTTTGGGGTTACCTTGCCAAGAGTGTGAATTAAAGTAGATGTTCCTGATTTTCCTACGAGTTCACCTTCGTCAGACAATTGTCTTAGGGAGCCATCTAAGGCCAGGTTTGCCGGTTCCAGTGCCCCCGAGGTAAATTCCTCCTCTTCAAGTAAGCCCACAATTAAGCAGTCGCCAGCTATTTCCAGGGGATGCCCTTTTTGAAAATTTATATCCATCTTAATCCCACCTAGTTAAGTAATTTATGATCTCTTTCTCACTCTATCATCAATACTCTTTGCATCGGTACCAATGCGACGGTACTTTTTTGATTGTCGATTGATATAATTCCCGGAATGATAGTTTGGAATGATAGTTTGGAATGATAGTTGGATAGAGAAGGATTTAAAATGGAACATCGGACTCAGACCGATCACGAAAAAGATATTTTGCAACGAGCAGCTAAAGTTTTGCCTCAAGGTTCACTGGGTAACTTAAATTACGATCTCATAGTAAACAGAGGTAATGGAAGCCACATATGGGACGAAAGTGGAAATGAGTATATAGATTATCTTCTCGGATCTGGTCCCATGATTGTCGGTCATGCCAATTCTTCTGTGATGGAGGCGGTGCTAAACCAGTTGAGTAGCGGCACGACCTTTTTCGCTACTAACGAGAAAGCGGTGGAATTAGCCGAAGAGATTGTTAGAGCAGTCCCGTGCGCAGATAAGGTGCGTTTTTGCAGCACAGGATCGGAAGCCACTTTATACGCCATGAGAGCAGCAAGATCCTTCACAAAAAAGGACAAAATACTGAAGTTTGAAGGTGGGTTTCATGGTATGAATGACTATGCTCTGATGAGCATGTCACCATCCAAACTATTAGATTATCCACAGGCTGAGCCGGATACTGCGGGGATCCCCAAGTCCCTCCAATCAGAAATGTTAATAGCTCCCTTTAATGATTTAGAGACTACATCAGCAATAATTGACCGGTATAGCGATGAATTGGCGGGGGTTATTGTTGAACCTTTCCAACGACTTTTGGCACCTAAACAGGGTTTCCTGGAAGGGTTAAGGGAAATAACTAGTCATTATGAGATACCTCTTATTTTTGATGAAGTGGTAACTGGATTTAGGTTTTCCTATGGAGGGGCTCAGGATTATTACGGGGTTGTACCTGATATTTGTACCCTGGGAAAGGCTATTGCCGGAGGTTTTCCACTTACGGCTGTTGCAGGGCGGGATGAGATCATGACGCATTTTGATTCGGACAAAGTGGGAAAAGAAGGGTTTATGCCGCACATTGGGACCTTAAATGGTAATCCCGTCGCCTGTGCTGCAGGGCTAGCCACTTTAGATATCCTTAAACAAGACGGTGTTTACGACGGTATCTTTGATACCGGTCGAAAAGTTATGGAGGGACTTCAGAATATCTTAGATAACTCGGAAATTCCAGGCAAAGTGGTGGGAGAACCAATACTGTTTGATGTATTTTTCACCACCGAAGAAGTTTATGACTATCGGAGTACTCTAAAGGCTGATTCTCAAAGGTTTTCTAGATTCAATCAGTTACTTTTAGAGCGCGGTGTTTTGAAGGGAAGCCCTAAATTCTATTTTTCAACTGAGCATGATGACAAAGACGTGGAAAGGACCCTAGCTGCATTTGGTGAGGTTATTGACATAATGAGGTTGGAGTGAGATTTGGTTGGGAGGATATTTC
>VFFY01000242.1 GCA_009392675.1 SAR202 cluster bacterium
CTATAGAGTCAAAGGAGATTATAGGAGTATTTGGAGATTTTGATACAGATGGTATATCAGGTACTGCGCTGCTAACACGTGGGCTGGAAAATTTAGGGCTGGAGGTTTTTCCATATGTTCCACATAGGGTCGATGAAGGTCACGGGATTAGCCCTCAGTCACTAGATTTTTTCTCTTCAAAAGGTGTAACCCTGCTGATAACTGTTGATTGCGGGGTCAGCTCCATTGATGAGATTCAAACAGCCTTGGACATGGGTATTGATACGATAGTGACAGATCATCATACAGCTCTTGATGGGCTGCCTGACGCTATAGCAATAGTAAACCCTTCTCTTCCAAATTCATCCTACCCTTTCAAATATCTCACAGGGGTTGGTACCGCATTTAAAGTTATGCAAGCTCTGTACCAAAGAAAGCAGATTGAATTACCCGATGAATTATATGTGTATGTCACCTTGGGAACTATTTCCGATGTTGGTCTTATGCGGGATGAGAATCGTTATTTGGTTAGCAAAGGGATGGATGTTTTAAGAAAATCGGAGTTCGTTAGCCTTGATGCATTGATAAAGGTTTCCAATGCATCAAAAAAGAATTTGTCCACTCAGGACATGTCTTTTGGCATTATTCCTAGGATCAATGTGGCTGGTAGATTGGATCATGCCAATCTAAGTTTGACGTTACTACTTTCATCTGATAAGTCTGAGGCCGATCGTATGGCCCAAGAATTAAATGAAATGAATAAAAAGCGGCAGGTTCTAACGGAAAAGGCGATGCAAGAGGCCGAAAAGCAAATTAAAGACGATTTTAAAGATGGGGTACCTTCCATAATATTTGCCGGTAAATCCAATTGGATACCTGGTATTTTAGGATTAATTGCTGGCAGATTATCAGAAGAATATCATCGCCCGGCCATAGCCGCTTCCGGGGACGGTGAAATGTTTAGAGCCAGTGCACGAAGTATCCCGGAATTCAATATGATTGAGGCTTTAGATTTATGCAGTGATAGTTTTGAGCGATACGGAGGCCATCCTATGGCCGCTGGATTCACGATAAAAAAGGATAAACTCAGAGACTTTCGGAAAGCGATGTCTTCAGTGGCTGATGAATTATTATCTGGGTTGGATGTAGAGCCTAAGCTAACTATTGAGGCTGAAATATCCCCGTCGTGGATTAATAGTGAGTCATTAAGTTTTCTAAATGCGTTAGAACCATACGGGGAGCAGAACAAAGAACCGATTTTCATGACCTCCAATATGAATGTAATAGATGTAAAAAGGGTTGGTGCCTCTAAAAACCATCTGAAATTAACTATGGAACATCAGGGTCGGATATACGACAGTATTGCGTTCCGGCAAGGTGACCGGATTGACCAATGCAAAGGGCTAGTAGACTTGGCGTACAAACCGGAGATGAATTACTGGAACGGGAAGTACAACCTGCAATTTATAGTATCGGATTTCAGACCCGCTTAATCGTTATTTTGATTTCGCCTTCTTTCTGCCCTACTGGGTTGAGGTACGGCTTCGATCATTTCATTTCTTATTTGATCGGCATTTCCGAATCTCGCTTTAAACACCAGAAGAGGTACCATGATGGCAAGTACAGCTATAGCTATGAAATGAGCTTCTTGCAGTCCCATAGCCCATATCCTGTCCTCTCTCAAAAAAGTAATTAGGAATCTGCCTACTGAGTAGAGAGCTAAGTAAAGACAAAACAACATACCGGCGGGTTTCAATCGATCTTTTAAATTCCAAATCAACATTAAACTGGTTAGGTTCCATAATATTTCGAACGCGACCACAGGTTGTACCGAGGCATTCAGACCCGTGTTGGAGCAATACACCGCAGCACTTTGAGCGTGAGTCCATATGAATCCAAAGAAATAGTCTGTGGCTTTTGCACAATGCTCCCCATTAACTATGTCGCCTAGTCGGCCTATCGACTGAGCCATTAACATTGCTGGTGCGGTTAAGTCAGCTATCTGCATCACAGGCATCTTTTTTACAAGACCATAGGTTATACCCCCAATAGCGCCCCCTAAAATACCACCCCAAACCCCGATACCCCCTGACCATATGGCAAAAATTTGAAGGGGATTATCTAAATAATTCGGACCAGTTTGAAGATTGTCGATCACATGCACCAATCTTGCCCCAATTATTCCAGAAATAATCGCCCACACAGCTATTGAATATACGTCGTCTGGGTCTATATTTCTCAGTGAAGCCCATCTTCCTACGAGAAACACAGCTGTAGCCACAGCTATGAAGCTGAACACTCCATGCCAACTCAGCAGGAATGAAGAAGATTCAAATAAAAATGGTCCCGTTACTATTTCAATCATATATATTCAATGAAATCTAGAATTCGTCAATAATTAGGATTAATTCTTATCCTGCCCAGAAGGTATGTCAAGGTAAGATTTAACGTAAATGGTTTTTCGTCAGTAAGTTTGGATTAGTTAATGATAACGGAATTAAATACCATTACCTCATTGATTGAGGATTTTCTAGAATACTTGGTAGTTGAAAGAGCTTGTTCTAACAACACCTTGCTGTCCTACAGAAGCGACCTCAATCAGTTTGATGAGCATGTTAATTTAACTGATGTTAACCAGATCACTTCCAGGCACATAGACAAATACGTGAAGTACCTATCAGACAGAGGTTACCTTTCGACAACTAAGGCTAGGAAATTAGCCTCTATCAGATCATTTGTTTCTTATTTACATTCGGAAGGGATTATTGAGAATGATCCTACTGACCTAATCCCAACTCCGAAAAGAGCTCAACATCTTCCCAGAGTCTTGAAATTATCAGACGTTAAAAACCTATTGCAACTTCCCCTACATATTTCTTCTTCGGCAGATGCAATGCGAGATGCCGCTATGTTGCAAATAGCTTATGCCAGTGGGTTAAGAGTGAGTGAAATAATAGGCCTAGATGTCGAAAACATTGATTTCACTGTAGGATCAGTGAGATGTATGGGTAAAGGCTCGAAAGAGAGGATAGTACCTGTTCATAGGGTTGCCTTGGATAGTATTGATAGATACGTTCGCAGAGGCAGAACAACTTTCAGGCAGCAAGAATCTAAAGCTTTGTTTTTGAATCGAAGAGGAAACAGGCTCACTAGACAAGGATTTTGGGGTATTGTGAAGAAATATGCCAAATTAATAGGGCTAGAAAATTCCATGACTCCTCATACACTTAGGCATAGCTTTGCCACTCACCTACTTGAAGGTGGAGCGCCTATAAGGCACGTACAAGAATTGCTTGGGCATGCTAGTATTTCAACAACACAGATCTACACACATCTGACGGTGGAGTTTGTTAGAGATCAATATGATAATGCTCATCCAAGAGCATAAGCCGATTTCCGCAAATTAAATTTATAGAATTGTAGGAGTTTCAAAATGCCAAGCAAAGGAAAGCAAAGGGCATCAAGGCAAGCGCAACTAAGAAACAAAAGACGAAAACCTGCGAAGAGCCAGGTTGTTGATTCAAGAGTGACGCAAAATTCGCCATCTTCCGCTCAGGTTGATTCAGCTATTGAAATTGAACCAATAGTTTCTACTCCCGAAACGAAACCGATACGCCAAAGTGCCGGCCGGCCGGTTCACGTCGGGACAAATGTGTTGAGATATGAATACCTAGGGAGCGAAATCAAGCGGATATCCGTAGCCGCCGCCGTTATTGTTACTTTACTGGTTGCGTTATCTTTTACATCTATAACTGGATAGAGAAACACTGAAAGTACGTTCAAACTGGCTAATTTATGGGATTAGATATATTCACTGAAAGATTAGCTCATGTGCCCACCGGTCCTGGGGTTTATCTGATGCGGGATAAAAATAACCGCATCCTATATGTTGGAAAGGCCAGCAATCTTAGAAATCGTCTTAGATCCTATTTTGTGCCAACTCACCATGAGGATCTAAAAACAAGTGTACTGGTTTCAGAGATTGAAGATTTTGAATTTATTGTTACAGAATCTGAACAGGAAGCATTAATTCTTGAATGCAACTTGATCAAAGAATATCAACCTCAATTCAATTCCAGATTAAAAGATGACAAGTCGTATCCATTTATCAAAATAGATAATTCTGAAGATTTTCCCCAAGTCTACATTACTAGAAACGTGCAGAAAGATAACGCCCAATACTTTGGTCCCTACGCCAGCGCTGGAAGTGTAAGGAAAACATTGTCCCTATTAAAGAAGCTGTTTCCCTATAGGTCCTGTACCAAAACCATCACAGGGACAGATGACAGGGCGTGTCTGGATTTCCACATAAATAGGTGTATAGGGCCATGTATTGGTGCGGCTGATAAAACCCAGTACAAAGATATCATTGACCAGGTGGTCCTTTTTCTAAAAGGTAGTACAAACCAGATTGTCAATTCCCTAAAGGACAAAATGGATCAGTCGGCTGAAAATTTGGAATTTGAAAAGGCCGCTGTTATAAGAGATCAGTTAAAGTCCATCGAAAAAGTTCATGAAGGTCAAAAAGTTCTTACTTTAAGGTCGGAGAATTTGGATGTTATAGCTTGTTCCCAATGGTCGGACGACGCTTGGATCGAGATATTTTTTATTCGGCAAGGAAAATTAATTGGCCGCGACTCATATCTAATGGAAGTGGGACAGTATGATGACATACAGGGTGTACAAAATGCATTTCTTCAACAGTTCTATGAAGTCGCACCATATATACCTCCAACTGTGCTAATTCAAAATCCTGTGGGTGACCAAGGCTCTCATATAGAAGAATTCCTTTCCATAAAAAGGGGATCTTCAGTTCAGCTTTACAAGCCTGTCAGAGGTGAAAAAAGGCGATTGGTGGAAATGGTTTCCAATAATGCCAGAGAGGCCTTAGATCAACATAAGATAAAGAAATTTGTGAGATTGAACCAAGATGAGACAGCGATAGAAGAACTCCAAGAGGCTTTAAATTTACCCAAGTTGCCTAGACGAATTGAGTGTTATGACATTTCCAACATACAAGGGACCAATGCTGTTGGCAGCATGGTGGTATTTGAAAAAGCCAGGCCTAAGACGTCAGAGTATAGGAGATTCCAAATAAAAAACGTAAAAGGCGTGGACGATTATTCTATGATGAAGGAGATGTTGACCAGGCGTTTCAAGAGGTTGCTTGATAAAGATCCATCCCCCTCATCCTCATCCTGGACCAGTGACCCAGATTTGGTTTTAATAGATGGTGGTAAAGGACATCTTGGTGTTGCTTTGCAGGTATTCCTAGAACTCGGGGTGATAGATATACCATTGGCTAGTTTAGCCAAAGAAAATGAAGAACTGTTCGTTCCCTACATGCTGGAACCAATTATTTTACCTAGAAATTCTCCTGCACTCTTCCTCGTCCAAAGAGCTAGAGATGAGGCACATAGATTTGCTATTACATACCATAGGACGAAACGCTCTAAAAGTACCTTAAGATCTACACTAGATTCCATCGAGGGTATTGGCCCGCAAAAACGTAAGGCTCTGCTTAAAAAATTCGGTTCTATAAAGAATATTAGGTCAGCTGAGGTAGGAGAACTGTCGGAAATTATTGGAATAAATACCAAATTGGCCGAAAAGATAAAAACTTCGATTTAGGTGCTATTAATTGTTTAGTTTAACTTATTAATAGCTTCTTCACAGTTGATCGCACCATCAAATAAATCATCGTATAGTTCAGGTCTATTGGTTACCAGAGGGTATCCTGAAATATTGCAAATAGATACGATATTTGCTGCCTCCAAATCTACATTGATATCGGTTGAGGTTTCTCTTAGTGTATGGCCAGTTTTTGTGGCCGTTTCTATGTCTATTGGGAACATTGTCATAAATTCGAGTAGACCTAAATATCCGATTTCAGATTTTCGGTCAAAGTCTTGAGAGCTCCATATTTTTGAAACTGACAGTGGAGAAATAATGATTTCTATGTCCCCGTCAATCGCCTTGTACAATAGATTTTGACAGCCTGTATGACCTGATTTGTACCCTAATAAGACAGAGGAATCTATTACAGCGGTATATTTAGACATTATAGGAATGCCTTCTTGGCAATCTCTTTTGCTTCTTCTTCGGATAACTCAATTGGAGAGCCTACCGGCCTGTCGGCTTGTCGGTTTAGGTATTCGTCCTGCCATATTGACTCTTGTGCCGTTGTTTGGGTGTTCATTGGTGCAGAAGCGGCGGAAGGTTTTTCCCCCAGGTATAACTCCAAAGATTCCTCGAGTATTTCCCTCATAGACATTCGCGATTCAGCAGACTTAGCTTTAGCATGTAAGTATATTTCTTCACTTATTTTGGCAAACAATTGACGGGTCGGTCCTTCATTCTTTTTTCTTGGCATTATGGTACCTTTGGTTTCCGAGCAGTATTCATTTAAAATTGAAATTAATACGATTGCACTTTTCGAACAATGGAAATATATCAATATTACTTGCAAACGTAAATGCACCTTGTAATGAGGGGAAATCATAGTTAAAAGTAGATTAGTGAAGATATGAAGATATTGGTGGCGCCTCAAGAATTTAAAGGAAGTATATCTGCCTTATCAGCCTCTGAGGCAGCAAAAAATGGCATACTGAGGGTATTTCCTGAAGCCGAGGTGGTGCTTTGCCCAGTAGCTGATGGAGGTGATGGGACCTTAGAGACCTTGGTCGAGGTCTCGGGAGGTGAAGTTAGGACCTGTAGCGTTCAGAATCCAATTGGTGAAACAATCCAGGCCCAATGGGGTGCGATGGGGGACGGCGTAACGGCAGTCATAGAAATGGCCCGAACATCCGGCCTTGCATTGCTGAGCCTAGATGAAAGAGATCCTTTGAACGCCTCAACATATGGCTTGGGACAAGCTATATCTGAGGCTCTGAATGAGGGTTTTCGTAAGTTCATAGTGGGAATAGGGGGAAGCGCGACAAACGATGCAGGGGCAGGTATGGCTCAGGCCCTTGGAGCGAATTTGTTAGATGCCCGAGGGAATACTATTAGTTTTGGTGGAGCCGCTCTATCCAGTTTGCAAACGGTGGATATTTCCAATATGGATAGCCGCATAAAAGAGTCTAAATTTTTGGTGGCGTGTGATGTAAGTAACCCATTAACAGGTGAAGAAGGGGCATCTGCAGTATATGGACCACAAAAAGGTGCAACACCGGAGATGGTTCAGAGGTTGGATGATGCTCTCTCCAATTTTGCGACAGTGGTAAAAAAGGACTTAAAGAAAGATGTTGCAGAAATGTCAGGTGCTGGCGCTGCTGGCGGCCTAGGGGCTGGGATGATGGCGTTTATGGGCGCGGAGTTAAAGGCTGGGGTTGACATAGTGTTAGACACTGTTAATTTAAGGGATAAACTCTCTTCAGTTGATCTTGTAATTACGGGAGAGGGAGGTATGGATTTCCAGACTATTTATAACAAAGCTCCCATAGGGGTAGCGCGGATAGCTTCAGAGCATAATATTCCGACCATTGCGATTGCCGGATTATTGGGGAGTAATTTCAAGATAGTTCATGAACATGGTATTCGTGCTGCGACCTCTATAGTGAATGGTCCTATCACTCTGGAGGAGGCGTCAGATAGGGCTTTCGAATTGATATCTGATTCTGTGGAAGAAAGTCTTCGGTTTATATCAGTTGGGATGGATTTAGTTTAGATCAATCTTCCTCTACGAGAAGCAGATGAACTTCTCCCGGTCCGTGAACTCCTGTGACCAAGGTATATTCGATATCAGCAGACCTGCTTGGTCCTGAAATCAAACTAGTGTAGGAATTTGCGTTGCCATCAACAAAATCTTTTTTTTGGAGAGTGAATAGCTCGTCTAATGATGGTAGCACCTGTCCTTTGCCGACTACAGCTACGTACACTGGAGGAGCTAGGCTTACAAGCCTCCCTACTTCATTACTTGCGGAGACCACACACGTACCGGTTTCTGCTATGGCGTAGTCGACCCCTGTGACACCAATGTCAGCCTCTATGGCCCGATGTCTGTTAAAGGAAGGGTTTTGATCATCAGGTTTCACGACAGTTATTTCACTTTCAGCCGGTAGGCTGGCTTTTCCTAGTTTTAGTCTTCCTGTGGATTCCTGATCTGAAATTACAATGTGGTTTGAATTCCTTTCGAAGGCCAATGATGCTATGTATTCAGATGCTTCGGCATAACTATCACATCTATGCACTTTCCAGCCTGCCGCCTCTGAAGAAAATGTAAGTGTGTCAAATAGGTTCATCCAGTCGGTGCGAGACTGATTTCGAATGGCTTCGGTTCGATCAATCAAATCATCGATATTGTCGTCAATTAGTAGTTCTTTGCTGGGATCGGTCTCATCATCGGAACCAGATGACAAGGCTTCTTTAACCCTATTTAAAAAACTTTCGCGACTCATTTTCCCCCCACCAGAGATTACAGATAATTTTCTGCCCCTAGTTTTAAAACGTTGTTCAAGTGAGTATAAAGGTAACAGCAACCCTCTTTTTTCGCCTTTTCCATTTGCTTTTCAGAAGAGGCTGTTCCGGATGTCAATCCGGCTTCTGCTATAGATCTGAAAATTTTTGTTATCGCAGTGCTTACAGGCGGTTTATTTGCTTTGCCTGGATGACCTAGAGATTGTGATAAGTCTGATGGCCCTACGAAAAAGACGTCAACATCTGCGACAGATAAAATCTCATCTAGATTTTCTATGGCTTCTCGATCTTCTATTTGAAGCACAACTATAGAGTCAAGGTTTGAGGTTTTAGAGTATTGGTCCAACTCCACTCCTATACCGTAATTTGATGGCCGAGTGCCCATCGCCAACCCTCTATTTCCCAACGGATGGAATTTTACAGATTCGACAGCAGCTTTCGCCTCTTTTTTGCTTTTAATATGAGGTACCTGAACTCCATCCACTCCCCTGTCCATTACTCGCATAATATCAATGGAAGAGTTGGAGGGAGGCCTTGCAATGGCCGTTATTCCTGCAGCCTTCGCAGCTATAGCCATCACTTCAAGATTTGATAGGTCTATTGATCCATGTTCACAGTCAATGAGCACCCAGTCGAATCCGAGTGCAGCAATCATTTCTACCAACTGAGGAGAGCTAAACATAATCGACACTCCCACCATGGGAGTCTTTGCTGACATGGCAGCTTTCATTTCTGGGGCTTTCATTTTATTCGCACTTAAATTTACATTTTTTGAGTTTTCATATTACAGTACATTTACGATACCCTATTTTTGCAATCTTTATGAACCATCACAGTTTATTGGAAAAAGAGTGAACACATGGGCAAATCACAGCACCTGAAAATAAAAGATTTGATACCTGAATTAAAAAGGATAGCTGGTGATAACTATGTTTTGGATGATCAGGCAGATCTTTTAGTTTATGAATATGACGGGTCAATTGACCGCGGCAATCCAGTAGTTGTAGTTTTGCCGGATACTACAAAGGAAATATCCCAGGTGTTAAAACTGGCTAGGTCAAATTCAATTCCTGTTGTGGCTAGAGGAGCGGGAACCGGTCTTAGTGGGGGGGCTATAGCAGAACAGGGTGGAATTGTTTTATCCATGGCAAGGATGAACCAGATCTTAGAGGTCAATCGAAGTGATCGATATGCAGTTGTGGAGCCGGGGGTGGTAAATCTAGATCTATCCACTCATGTGGCTTCTGAGGGCCTTTACTATGCGCCTGACCCATCTAGTCAGCGCGCCTGCACCATAGGAGGAAATATCGCAGAGAATTCCGGCGGCCCACACTGTTTAGCGTATGGTGTTACCACAAATCATGTTCTAGGTATGGAAGTTGTATTAGCAGATGGGACCATAACTTGGTTCGGAGAGAATGAGAGAGACGGAATTGGATACGATCTTCGAGGGATAACTATAGGGTCAGAGGGTACCTTGGCAATCGTCACGAAAATATCTGTGCGATTGTTGAGATTGCCTGAACATGTGAAGACCATGTTGATGTCCTTTGAAACGATTGAAGATGCCAGCGCGGCTGTTACGGGAATAATTGGTGCTGGAATGGTGCCTGCTGCCTTGGAAATGATGGATCATTTCTGTATCAAGGCAGCTGTAGGAGCGGGATACCCTGAAGGTGCCGGGGCAGTTTTGTTAGTTGAGTTGGACGGCTTGTTAGAATCTGTTGAAGAGGAATCGGAAGAGATAGAAGCCATATGCCGTGAATTCAGCCCTTTGGAAATTAGGGTGGCAACGGATTCTCTTGAAAGAGAAAAATTATGGTCGGGACGTAAAGGGGTATTGGGAGCACTTGGTAGGTTGGCTCCAAACTATTATCTAGTTGACGGCACCATACCAAGGACGAAATTGGTCGATGTTTTAAAGAAAATAAATGAAATATCTGAAAGAAGTGGGTACCCGATAGCTAATTTGTTACATGCAGGTGACGGTAATCTCCACCCTTCTATCTTGTTTGACGAAAGGAAACCCGGGGATGTTGAAAACGTACTGGCTATAGGAGCTGAAATTCTAAGGATTTGTGTGGACTCAGGAGGGGTATTGTCTGGTGAACATGGAATTGGTCTGGAGAAACAGGACCAAATGCCGTTAATGTTTAGTGAAGAAGACATGGCAACTATGTCGCTTCTAAAATTGGCCTTTGAAACTGAAGATCTGCTTAATCCAGGCAAGGTTTTCCCCACTGGGGCGGGGTGCGGGGATATTTCTCAAGCTAGGGCAATTGCGAGGGTAGGCCCGGGCGCCTATATATAAATAGCAGGAATCCAAAAGAAAATGGAAGAAAAACATCTAATAGATGGCATTCAGCCCAACGAAGGATCGATTTATCCGCAAGATACAAATGAACTTTCTTCTGCTTTGTCTGACATCACTGAACCGGGTAAGGTCGTAGTTCCGATAGGTGGGGCGACCAGACTTCAAATAGGTGCAAAAATCCCGCACTACGATTATGCTTTGGATCTTTCAAACATGAGCCATTTGTTGGCCCATAATTCTGCTGATCTCACCTGCATAGTCCAATCTGGTATTACTTTACATAGCTTGCAGAACCAACTAAAAGAAAAAGAACAATTTCTGGCAGTTGATGCCGCTTTTCCGCCAAAGGCGACAATCGGAGGAACTTTGGCATCCAATGCGCCAGGACACTTGCGATGGCAGATGGCCCATATGCGTGACATGGTAATTGGCATGCAGGTAGTTTTACCATCAGGAACAGTAACCAAAAGTGGTGGACCAGTGGTCAAAAATGTGTCCGGATATGATATGGCAAGATTGCATGTTGGAGGCTATGGTACGTTAGGGGTAATATCCGAAATATCGTTTAAATTGACTCCCTTACCCCGTCAGCAAGGGTCATTCTTAGTGGGGTTTCAATCAGAAAATGACCTACAAAATTTTTCAGAAGAGGTTTTTGACAGTTATGTGATGCCGTTAGCTTTAACCGGAATAAATGAAAATTTGATTAAAACGTTACAAATTGATGTCCCACAGTGCCAATATTTGATGGTCATCAGGATAGGTGGCAGACAAATGGCATTTGAGCGCCAATTAAATATTTTGAACAAAATGGTTGATCAATATCAGAATTCCCATACAGACTTGTTGGAGCAAAACGCATCTGATCCATTATGGGAAAAAATCAGAGATTTCAGAGGATACGGATCGAATGCTAGCATTACGGGAAGGGTATTTTCGACCCCAACAAGACTACGTAGTTTGTTGCCAGATATTGTTAATTACTTCGAAGAAATTGGATCAACTTTGGCTATTTGTATCCAACCTGGGTTTGGGACTATGGAATTTTTTATCGATAATCTTCCTGCGGAAAGCAAAGTTAGGTCAACGCAGGTGATACATCAAATTCATAACATATCTCGGCAAAACCAATCACACATCAATTATGAAAAATTGCCAGCGGATTTTAAAAATGGGTTTAATATGTGGGGCCA
>VFFY01000243.1 GCA_009392675.1 SAR202 cluster bacterium
ATTATGCACCTACCAGATCATTTCACGGTGCAACAGAGCAAAATTCTAGCATAATTTATTCATAATTTATTTTAACTGTTGATTATTCATTGTTATTCAACTAAAATTCCAAGGTTGGACGGGGAGTGACTGCGAATCGTTTTACGGCCCCTTGTTTGGATGGTTGTTTCAAAGTGATGAATTAGGCACGGGAATAGCTTGACATCCCTTGGGGTGGTGCATATCATGAAACCGTTCATTCGCCGTTGCTGGAGTTTGTTGCTTTATTGCTACTTGCTCCTCCAACAAACATGTTTGGATTAAAATTCGTTCCTTTATAGAAAGAAGGGGGTCAAATGGGAAAGCTATTTAGCCTTCAGGCGTTGTCAACAGCCCTGGTTTTCTCAGTAGTGTTATTCGTATTATCAGCATGTGCACCTGCAGCTGCTGGACAGCCTGGTCTTCCAGGTTATCCAGGTAGCGCTGGAATTTCTGGTGCTCAAGGATCGCAAGGAGAGCCTGGTCTTCCGGGTTTACCTGGTAATCCTGGTCCAGCCGGCGCTCCTGGTCTTCAAGGGCCAGCAGGTCCGGATGGCTCTGATGCTGTTGCGCCAGAGGGTAACATTGCTGTTAGTAAGTCTAGGGTAACCATGTCTGAGGAATTTAGTGTTTCTGGTTCGGGCTTTAAGCCGAACGAACCGGTCGTAATACAGCTTAGAATCGACTCAACTTTGTCACCAATTATTGGTGGCGGAAGAGGTTCTCAAGTAACTGCCAACGGTGCAGGAGCCTTTGAAGTGTCCTTTGACTTCGTGTCTCAAAAAGGCGCTGTCATAAGTAGGGCAGGCGGCCCTTCTACTGTGTTCGCGCAGGGAGGAAGTGGCAGTAAAGCAAGTGCGCCTTTAACAATAGTATCTTCGTCTTCTCCAGCTGGGTCCGTATCGGCTAGCTTGGCGGCGACACCTGCTGAAGCTGGTGGTACTTCCGTTGTTTACGGTGCAGGATTTGTAGCGGGTGAAATGGTTAGTATCATCGGTGTTGGTGCAGCTGACGGAGTTGACAAGATATTGGCAGGCGGAGAAGCAAATGCTTCAGGTGCCTTCCAAATTGACGTTAAAGCAGCTCTGGATGCGGGTCTCTATACACTTACTGCTAGAGGTTCCTCTAATTCAGAAGCCACCGCTCCATTACTAGTAGCTGATAAATAAGCAAACTGATTTCCTAACTGAATCAAATTGGTTAGGGAACACAGAACTTAGCTGATAGAAGGCTCTCAAACTTAATTGTTTGGGGGCCTTTTAGATTTTAGTAGATGAAATCCTTCCGCTGATGGTGACGCAGTTTTTGAGAATTAATGTTGGAAGTGTTTGAGGGAAGCAAGATCAAGAACAATTAGGGGCTATATTCATTTTGCCTAAGGTGCCTGGAGGTGCGAGGTATTGGATATGTGTGGTTACTGGACAAGTCGGGGGTCGGCTTTGGGTGGCTAACAATCGATTTGTAGGATGTTCATGAAATCACGGAACAATGGGCAGGTTAGCCATGGTAAAACGTACCTAGGTTTAGCTTCCTCAAACCTATTAGGTTTTAAGAATCTTTATTTCCCTAAGTCTTCGGCCAACTGTAGAGATGACTTCAATAGAAAGGTTGTTGTAAGAAAAAGTATCTCCAGGGCTAGGAATTTTTCCAAGCTCGTGTAAGACGAATCCTCCAATAGTGTCAAATCCTTCACCTTCAAAAGAGACTCCGATAGAAAGAGCGATGTCATCGATGGCTATGCTAGCATCCATGTAGAATTCATTTTTTCCCACCTCTCTTATTCCTAGATCACGTGTATCGAATTCGTCATGAAGTTCACCGACAATTTCTTCTACTAAATCTTCTACTGTAGCGAGACCTGAGACCCCACCATACTCGTCTATCACTATAGCCATCTGCATTCGTTTGTCTTGGAAGTCAGTTAACAAAAACTCTAAAGTTTTTGATTCAGGTATAAACAGAACTGGGCGAAGGAATTCTTTCAATTCACTAATATCATTTGATTCAGCTGATCTTATTTGACCTAGGATGTCCATTGAGTGTGCGATACCTTCAATTTGGTCCGTTTCATTTCTGTAGATTGGTATTTTGCTATGACCTTCTCTAATCATTATGTCCACCACATCATTTATAGGCGTCGATATATCAGCAGTGATCATATCTACTCTTGGAGTCATAATTTCCCGCACCACTGTTTTATCTAATTGGAAGACACCCCGTATCATTCGTACTTCATGTTCCTCGAGAGGCTCGCCTTCATCGTCCATTTGCATTGCAATATTACTGTTTTCACTGATTTCTGATGGATTTTCTTCAACAGTGCTTATCTCTATTAGACGTTCTTGAGAGCGTGTGATTGGCCTCAGGGTTGTGCCAATGAAAATAGCTATTCTATAGATCCGTACTGCGACCCTAGGCCCACTATGCCGGCCAGCTACTTTTGCTATTGTTTCTAACACACCTAGAACTATAAGGGTGGATATGGCTATGAGGCTTATTTGTCCGAAATCATAGGATGTAAGTTCATTCTCTGGGGGTTGATAAAATATGAAATAGCAATTCATCACTGTGGATGCTAGAGAGATCGTTTTTATGATTGAAAACGCTGAGTTGGATTGGTCAGCTTTACGGAAAAGATCCTCTAATTTCTCTAATCCGGACCTTTCTTCACTTCGCCATATGAATATGGATTCTTTGGTAACTGTACCAATTACATGTTGTACGAAGCTTATTAATGTGAAAAGTGTGATCGGAACTATAACGGTTAAACTTGATAAATCACTTATATCAGTATCCAATTTGGCTTGGGTCTATTAAGACCTATCCTCCTTTAAAATACGAGCTGGGGAACCTATCCCTTTTGCAAAATCTGGTATGTTTTTTGTGACTATTGATCCTGCGCCTGTAATAGATTGTTTCCCGATGGTCACTGGGGCGACCAGCTTTGTATCAGATCCAATGAAGGCGTTGTCCTTTATAGTGGTTCTATGTTTTTGTTCACCATCGTAATTGCAGGTTATAGTCCCTGCTCCTATATTAACATTGGAACCTATATCTGAGTCTCCAAGATAGCAATGATGACCCGATTTTGTACCTCGACCTAGAGTACTATTTTTTATTTCCACATAATTACCTATACTAACATCCTCGTATAGGACAGACCCCTCTCTAATATGGCTATATGGCCCAATTGATACGTTATCATGAATCATGGTCGATTCGATGGTAGAGGACCTGATTATACAAGAGGACCCAATAGAACTATTTGTAATTTCGCAATTGGGACCTATTTCGCAATTTGAAGAAATATTGGTACTTCCTCTGATGTAAGTGTTTGGAAAAATTACAGTGTCAGGGCCAACCACTACTTCCTGGTCAATATATGTCGTATCCGGATCTATAATTCTTACTCCAGTTTCCATTAGGTTTTCACAAGTTGTGGTTCTCAA
>VFFY01000244.1 GCA_009392675.1 SAR202 cluster bacterium
TATTATCGCATAGGTGAATGAATTAACATTGCCGTTCGTAGTCTCGTTGACCCAAAGAGATTTGCTTTGTCTTTTCACGAAATCGATCTTAATATGAATCTAAAATTCTGTTTATTACTCCTTGCTTCATTGACTTTTTTCTATCCGTCGGAGCTTGAGGCCGAAGAATTTTACTATAACTTTGGTAACAGTCTTTCTGGTGATCAAAACCTGGTTAATATGTTAGGTAGTTATGAATTCACGCCTAGTGCCAATGATTTTAGAGATCATTCTTTCGACCCAAGTTATGGAAATAGTAATGTGTCATTAGCTAATGGCCAATTTTTAGCGACGCCGCCAAGTGTATCCACATTCTTTGATTTCAATAAACCGGTTCAATTCGACTTACGTTTCAAATTCGATGATGCGGTGACCATAAGTTCGGAAAAGTTATTTATTCGAGAGATTTTGACCACTACGACTTCAGATCAAAGGGACGAGGGGTTTACTCTCTTAGTGCGTGAGGAAAGCGGATCTTGGTTGCTACAGTTTCAAGTAGGCGAGGGCTCAGGACTCCAGCCTCCCTATAATGATGTGGAAGGATACGCAAAAACACTCGCATATATAGACCCTCATAGCTGGCAAAACTTAAGTATTATTTTTCGTTTAAATGCGACGACACCGCGAGTGGACTTAATTTTAAATGGAAGCTCGCAAAGTATGGTTTTGGGCGAAGCTCGTCGCGCAGATATATCTAAACTGATAACCCTGCTCTCAGGTGGTGATTATTACAACAAAGCCCATGGTTTGGATAAATTGCAAATATTTGCCGGTGGGTTTCCTATTGCAAATATAGGCTGCTGTGACCCGAGAGTTCACGATTCAACATTACTATTGGATTATCTGCACATTATGTCTCCAAAAACTTTGGCGAATGCTGGAGAGATGTCTGCTCTACTAAAAAGCATGACAGACCATATTAAAGAGAAAACCATACTATCTGCCGCGGAGCTTAGTCAAATTAGTCAATCATTTTTGACTCGATTTGGCGGAGATTGGGATAGCATTGCATCAGAAGCAATGGAGTTTCTTGAAGCCTATTCTGCTAAATATCCGCCAATTTTTGATAGGCAAGAACTGTATCCAAGTCAGTTTTCTCCTGAAAAAATATTAGCTTTTTACCTGCAGCAATGGATATTTGATAATTTATTTGTGTCAAATACGCTTAATACAGTTTCAGAGATGAGGTTCGAGGATGCTGACGTATTTCCCGGCATAGTTTCGACTGACGCTCCTAGGATTGTCAAATCAATAGAATTTGATGGTGATTATGTAACAGATCCAGGATATGCCCTTAATGGTTCAAAAACGGTTTTTAGGCCAACAGGACTCTATGTGGCGCCGGGAGAGATAGTTACTTTGGACTTTGAAGCTTCAGCGATTAATCAAGGCCTCATTGCTCGTATAGGTATACATCGTTTTGATCTTGAAGCCGGTAACTATACCTATTTCTCTCGATTCCCTCGTATCTCCAATACATTTGCTATAGATCAACAACAGATAAAAATTGCGAATCCGTTTGGAGGGGGGCTCTATTTTGAGGTTCCAGACGGTTCCAGTCTAGGGAAGGTCAAGGTGACTGTTGCTGGGGCAGTCAAAATGCCCATGTATTCAACTCTGGATTTAGAGGGTCATAGTTCAGATTTAGCAGAATTTACTTCTGATTTGTCTTTGCATCAGGTTCCTTGGTTTGAGATAACTAGCGAGAAATTCACAACAACTCAGCGGATTAATGTCCGTAATGAGGCCACAAATCCTCAAGGATTAGTTGACGTCTTTGGTGAAATGTTTGACGCAATTAGCGCTATGACTGGCAGACCGTTAAGGAGAATAAGATCGGAGTGGCTTGCTACAGATGCCCAAATCACGGTTAGAGGCACTGCTATGGCTGCGAGTTATCCTATTTTTGGAGACGATTGGTCAAATGATTCGCCAGAGATCACTGCAACAACAGACTATTCTTGGTTCTCGCCATGGCAATATTTAAATAAAGACTTTTTTGAAGCAAACGCTAATGTTGATAGGAAGCGGCAACTTGATTCAGCAAAAACCTTGTGGCACGAGTGGGGGCACTTGCACAATCAACCCACGCTAGGCTGCCAAGAGGGAGAATCTAACGTTCATATGCTGGCTGCGGTTGCCTACAATAAGGTCCTCGGGGCCGATTTAGACACAGCATTAAAATACTCGGGTTTCCAGCAATATACGCTCGATGATTCCGCTTTAGATACTATGCTATCGCCGAACTGGCAAAAAGGTCGTCGGCTGTGTCTTGATGAATGGGACAATGAGGTTAGGTATCAAACACGAAGTTGGGCACGGCTTGTTGATTTGGTGAAGATGTTTGGCTGGGATAGTGTTGGGTCTATTCATAAGGCGTTTTATGATCAAGGCGTTTTGGAAGGTAAAGCGGTTAATTATGGTTTAGAGGATGATTATTTTGTCATTACGGCATCCAATGCTCTGAGCTTAAACTTGGTACCCGTGTTTGAGTTTTGGGGTGTTCCGGTAACAGAAGAAACTAAACAAGTATTAGCGAGCTTAACCGTTCCCGCAGAGTTTGAGCAAAGGCTAGATAATTATAAAATTCTTGTCCCAAAGACGATGGCTGAATTTTATGTAATTCATAAACGTTTGTCTGGCACTTCCGCTAGAACCGCCGAAAGTTTTGGTCGATGGGATGATTTGGAGAAAAACTTTGGCTTAGACACAGCAGCTCTGATGACTGCTCGTATCGACACTATTCTGTGTGATTATTACGACAAAACTCAATCTTGTTTGCCAGATGAAGGAGACATCGACGGCGATGGCATCTTAAATTCTCAGGATATTTATGTGTTTGATAA
>VFFY01000245.1 GCA_009392675.1 SAR202 cluster bacterium
ACTGCCAGTTTTAACGAAAAAATCGCCTACTCTCGCATCTATTTCATGGTAGTCCTAGGAATAAGTATTATCATCACGGCAGGCGCCATGGCAGGCATTCTGTTTATCCTAGTGAAATATTCTCTTGCCAAGGACCTCGGATTCCAGACAATTGAATCTTTAATCACACCTCTGTCCGTTGCAATAGTTTTAGGGGTCGTTGTAATTTACCACCGTCGAATATTCAAAGATATACCTCTGGAATCGGAACCAACAATCCAACCCCAATTACAGGGTTTCCAAACTGCAAGAAAAAGTGTCACTATATTTAGTCAGGCAGATAATCGCGAATTAATCAAAACCTTGCAAGAGCGTTTAAATTACAACGTGGAAGAAATCGTGTGGACCGCCGAATCAAACTTTGATGGAAAAGGCATCAAAGCAGATATTGATGATTTATACAATTCAATAATCAAGCTAGAGGCCGGCAATATACTTTTAATACAAGCCGGCCAGGAATACAAAATCTATACTTACAAAAGAAACTCATTAGAAGGTTGATACAAATGGCAACAATACATATTTTAGGGGCTGGTACGCCAACGCCTACACCTGACAGATTCGGATCATCATTTGCCCTCGAAATAGACGGAGACCAAATAATGATTGACTGTGGTCCAGCTGCCACGCATAAATTAGTTAAAGCCGGTTTATGGCCCACAAAAATAGACTACTTGTTTTTCACCCACCACCATTTTGATCACGATATTGATTATCCTTGCTTCTTGCTATGTAGATGGGATCAAAGTGTAGGAAACGAAAATACGCTGAAGGTATTTGGCCCCAATTTAACCGAAAAGATAACAAAGGGAATTCTTGATGAATCTATAGGATTGTTCGCTCACGATTGGATCGCACGGGTCAACCATCCACTAAGCCAAAGAATTCATGTAAACAGAGGTGGAACACTCCCAAGGAAACCTCCACAGGTGGAAGCGATTGATATCGGGCCTGGTCCCGTATTTAAGGCAGCCAGTTGGAGTGTCAACAGTGCTCCCGCAAAGCACGTACAACCATATTTGGATTCACTAGCATACCGGTTTGACACGGCGGACGGAAGCGTTGTGTTCACTGGTGATACCGAACCCTGCAGCTCAGTCATTGAATTAGCCAAAGATGCGGATTTGATGCTCTGTATGTGTTGGGACGAACAATCCAACATGAGCGACAATGGAGAAAATGAAGGGCAATGTGGCACAGCCGGAGCGGCAGAAATGGCTCAGGCCGCCAATGTGAAAAAATTAGCGTTGGTGCATATAGGTCCAAATTTATCTAACCCTGCAGTGATGGATTCGGCAAAATCTGACATTAGTGATATTTTTTCAGGTGAAATTATTTTTGCCAATGAATTGGATAAGTTATATCTATAGATTAATTTGCATATGGTTCTTCCCAATCAGATCGCAGAACCTCCATTAATATGAAGTCTTGCCCGCCCCTTTTTACGTTACGAACCAATTTGAAACCGGATTTGGCAAAAGATGCCTGGGCTCTGTAGTTCCAAGAAAGTGTGTGAAGGTAAACGCGATCTAATTCCAGAATAATGAATAAATGTCGCAACAGTGTATTAACCGTATCGGTGCCGTACCCGCTACTCCAGTAGCCTTTATCACCAATCATTATTCCTAATTCAGCCTGACTATTTTGCATATTTAGATCGTAATACATAATATTTCCAATATGAACACCCTCTAAAGTTTCAACTGCCAACCTTTTCGAGCGATAGTTTGGAAATTGCATCTCTTCTTTCGAATACCTAAAAAAATCTTCATATGACATAGTCATAGGTCGGGTTGCGTCTAGCCGAGACAGCTCTGGATCCACCCTCCACGTATATTCGTTTCGGATATCTTCCACACGCTTTTCTCGTACACGCACCTTTTCCCCCTCTTCATCAACCAGGGGGAGTTCCTTATTTTCATCCCTTGACCAGGGAAATGCCCTTCTGAACAATTTTTACCTCGTTTTCAAATGAAAGGATATTTGGGATCTCACGTATATCTACCCAATCGACAGTATCGAATTCCTCATCATGCCTAGAGAAGTTTCCACCTACAGGTTCCATCAAATAATAATAAACCGTTTTATATAGTTGCTGATCTGGGTAATCAGGATGGTTAGTCACCCAGTAGTTTATCGAGTCAATGTATATACCAAGTTTGACTTTTAATCCCGTCTCTTCTTCAACTTCCCGCAAAGCTGTCTGTCCCCTTGTTTCTTGAGGTTCCGGGGTACCTTTTGGTAAATTAAAAGAGGTAGGGTAATTTCTACCACAAACCACTACAAAGATAGAGTCAGCGTCTTTTCGATAGACTATTCCGCCTGCTGATACCAAATTCATTCTAAGTACATTGTAAACCAAAGGACTAGCGGTGATAACAAAGTTCATGTATCTATAAACCAATTCAATCACGCATGTAACTTTAACTTTTGCAATTATGAGTGTATATTTATTGGAGAGTGGGCTACTTTGCTCACTGCACCCTTTAAGTCAGTCCAGAGAGTCTGCCAAGGGAGCGAAAACTTCGTGTTACCTGTTTGAGGTAGCTCGTTTGTGAAATGCCTCTTGCCGATCTGGGCGGAGGTTTTTTTTTGGAAAATCTAGTTTCATCCCCAACTCAAGTTCAACATTGACCAACATGTCTGTAAAAAAGATACAAACAGATGTGCAAATGAAACGAGCATTGGCAAGAATTTCCCATGAAATACTTGAAAGAAACTCTGGGGCAAAAAATTTAATCCTTGTTGGTATGCATTCTAGAGGGGTACCTTTAGCCTTCAGAATTAGGGATTTAATATCCAGCTATGAAGGCCAAGCTGTGGATGTCGGTTCGCTAGACATCGGTTTATACAGGGACGACATTTCCGATAAACCTCAGGCAACTATGAAACCGACTGACATTCCCGTTGATATTAATGGGCGAATCGTTGTGTTAGTTGACGATGTTTTATACACGGGCCGGTCAATAAGAGCTGCGATGGATGCGATCAACGATTTAGGTAGACCGAGTCAAATACAACTAGCCGTCCTAATCGATAGGGGGCATAGGGAGCTTCCAATACGAGCCGATTTTGTCGGCAAAAATGTACCGACTTCAAAAGAAGAAGATGTGGCGGTGAAGCTCACGGAAGTTGACGGCCTTGATGAAGTAGTTATTTCAAGCCCAACCACATAGGTGAGGACGAAGTTGACAACAAACGATACCAATACCAAAAAATCTATTAGACAAAAACATATCTTGGATTTAGATGAATTAAATCGGTCCGATATAGAGCTTATTTTCGAAAACACAGATTCAATGATGGAAGTACTGAACAGGGGCATCAGAAAAGTGCCTGCTCTTAGAGGGAAAACAATCATTACTCTTTTCTACGAATCCAGCACTCGCACCAGAGTATCTTTTGAACAAGCCGGAAAGATTTTAAGTGCCGATGTCATAAATGTGTCCAGTGACGGTAGTAGTAGCAAAAAAGGGGAATCCCTATACAACACCGCATTAACACTCCAAGCTATGAAGGCAGATGCAATTGTCATAAGACACCAGCATTCCGGTGCTGCATGTTTCCTAGCACAGCAGATGGATTCAACGAGCATCATCAACGCTGGAGATGGAATGCATGCACATCCCACACAAAGCTTACTGGACTTGTACACCATCAAAAAGAATCTCGGCACTATATCTTCTAAAAAGGTCGTCATAGTCGGCGATTTGCTCTATAGCCGGGTCGCCAGATCAAACTTATGGGGGTTGACCACTATGGGAGCAAATATTGTCCTATGTGGACCAAATACTTTACTACCTCAAGATTTCCTAGACAGTCGGATCCATGAGACTAACCATCCCTTTAGAGAGATACAAATCGAGGAAAATATAGATACTGCTCTAAAAGATGCTGATGTGGTGATGGCATTAAGATTACAGTCTGAAAGACAAAAAGCAGGCCATTTACCTTCATTAAGAGAGTATTCTAGAAGATTTGGAATAACCTCGGAACGCCTGAAGATTGCTAAACCTGACGCAATCGTTATGCATCCAGGACCCATGAATGAAGGGGTCGAAATTGAATCTGATGCCGCACATGGGCCTCAATCCGTTATTGAAAGCCAAGTTACAACAGGAGTGGCAATTCGAATGGCAATCCTCTACGACCTGATAACCGGGAATCATTCGGAAAAGGAGTTATGACTTGACAGCAAATGTTTTGATAAAAGGTGGCAGAATTATCGATCCTTCACAGTCAGTTGATGAAATTTCTGATTTACTGGTGACAGATGGAATAATAACGGAAATCAAAACTTCCATAGATAGACCAAGAAATTCTGAGGTTTTTGACGCCGAGGGGAAGATAGTGTGTCCAGGGTTTATAGACCTACATTGTCATCTTAGAGAACCCGGAGAAGAACACAAAGAAACAATTGAAACAGGAACAGCAGCAGCAGCAGCCGGTGGATTCACCACAGTATGTGCTATGCCCAATACCTTTCCAGCAATGGATAACCAATCCGTAGTTGAATATGTACTCAAAAAAGCAAAAGAAACGGCTCAAATAAGAGTGCTTCCCATTGGTTGTGTAACTGTAGGTCGTAAAGGTAAACAACTCAGTGAAATGTCAGAACTAGCAGAGTTGGGAGTCATAGGCTTTAGCGATGATGGAGACCCAGTAGAAGACCCCAACATAATGAGGCAGGCTCTCAGTTATAGTGCCGGTTTAAATCTTCCAATCATCAACCATTGTGAGGTTCCCGCCCTAGTCGATGGGGCTTCAATGAACGAGGGGTGGGTGTCCAATAGGTTGGGATTAAAAGGAATGCCGAACTCAGCAGAGGAGGTTATGGTGGCACGGGACCTCTCTTTAGCAGAATTAACTGGTGGCCATATTCACATAGCCCATGCTAGTACTACTGGAACGCTCAACTTGATTAAGGCTGCAAAAGCCAGAGGAATTAGAGGAACCTGTGAGGTCACTCCTCATCATTTGACACTCTCAGAAACACTTGTGATGGGGACAATTGAAGATTCCTTTGTTCCTTTGCCTCGTAACGCCTATGACACCAATGCAAAAGTGAACCCTCCACTCAGAAATCAAAATGACGTCAGATCGATGATAGAAGGGCTTCAAAACGGCACAATAGACGTGATAGCCACCGACCATGCCCCACATAACCAGGTGGACAAAACAACTACATTTCAAGACGCGGCATTTGGAATTAGCGTACTAGAAACCGCCTTCGGATCACTCATGACATTAGTAGAGAATGGTCATATAGACATAACAACCCTCATCAAAAAGCTTACCGCTGATCCAGCTAAATTTTTGGGTATGCCCATTGGAAGTTTGGAAAAAGGTCATAATGCAGACATCACAGTCTTTGACCCCTCTGAAACTTGGATTGTCAGCCCACAAACTTTTTTATCTAAAGGTAAAAACACACCAATAGGGGGGTCCTTACTTAAAGGAAAAATTAAAGCCACTTTTTTTAAAGGCAGAAAAATTTATTAATCGATACTGGTGATTGAACATTGACAAAAAAAGCATTTCTAGTACTTGAAGACGGATCTATTTACCCAGGTGAATCATTTGGATACGAAGGTGAGACTTACGGTGAAGTAGTCTTTAACACCTCGATGACAGGGTATCAGGAAATACTCACAGACCCTTCATATGCAGGCCAGATAGTAGTGTCAACATATCCGCTTATAGGTAACTACGGCATTACCAGCTCAGATATAGAATCGTCTCAAATTCAAGTCGCAGGATTTGTCGCAAGGCAATATTGTGAAGAGCCAAGTCATACCAAAATAACAGGAACTATAAATGAATATCTATACTCACAGGAGATTGTGGGTATATCTGAAATCGACACCCGTGCCGTTACACGCAAAATAAGGTCACAAGGTGTAATGATGGGCGCCATTGCAGTGAATATATCCCCTGAACAAGCCCTGCAACAGTTAAAATATAAGCCATCATATGACGAACAAAATTTTGTACAAAAAGTAACAACCAATGAACGTTACCGATGGATGGAAGCAGGACTAGGATATGATTCTATTGCCGATAACCTGAAAATTCTTGTCTCAGATTATGGCCTTAAATACAACATTCTACGGATTTTAAAAGGTAAAGGTTGCGATGTGGAAGTATTTCCTTCATCA
>VFFY01000246.1 GCA_009392675.1 SAR202 cluster bacterium
ACATCAGTTGTTGGTGAGCTGCAGTCCACTCTGGGGGCATCAATTGCGGTTTGGGGATTCATGTTGAAATCGACCATTTTCACGATTAATGATGTGACACAATTTGTTATTCTTCTCCCGCCGGAAGCTCCAACAGCAACTTCCACGCCATCTTTTCCTAACACCAAAGCCGGAGTCATATTGTTTAATGGGTATTTTCCAGGGGAGATAGAGTTAACCCGGTTTGGTGTAGGGTCGTACCACATCATCCCGTTATTCATAACAATTCCAGTTCCTTTGGGAATTATTCCGGATCCAAACCCTGACATTATGGTGTTAGTAATAGAAACAGCATTGCCATCACCGTCAATTACCGCTAGGTGAGTTGTCCCGTTGTCAGGGCGTGGTTTGCTACTCTCCAAGACAAATTTTGGTTCTCTACCTTCTTCAATCCATGGATTTCCTGGGAGGAAAGATTCAGGAACAAAGTCTCCTATTTCCTTTTGTCTTTTCTGGGTGTATTCATCAGAAACTAAACCGTTCCATGGAACATCTGCGAATTCAGGGTCTGCCACATATTCAAACCTGTCAGCGTATGCCATTCTGGCGGCACTGATGTAAAGATGCAACATGTCGACTGAGTTATGACCTAAACTAGGTATATCAAATCCGTTAAGAATCTTCAAGGTCATAGCGCTGGTTATACCGGCGGAAGCATATCTTGGAACCCTCACGGTTTTGCCGTGATAATTAAGTTCTAGGCCTTTGTCCCAATAGAATGGCTTGTACTTATTGAAGTCTTCCATTGTCAGGAAGCCACCATTTTTTTGTATATCTTCAACCAAAACTTCCGTCAGTTCCCCCCGATAAAAGGCATCAACTCCTCCTTTACCAATTGCTTCAAGGGCATTTGCTAAATTTGGCTGCTTTAAGACATATGGACCGTCGATACCACCATAGGGCAGCGACCCAGATGGCATAAATGTGTTACCTAATTCTGGATATCGCAAAAGCATGCTTGAAAGACTTCCAAATTTATATAAAGTGAACCATCCGGGATGAAATCCATCGCGGGCTATTTTAGTGGCGGGGGCCACAACTTCTGATAAAGGCAATTTTCCGAATCGAGAATGAGCTTCCAATAAACCAGCAACACATCCTGGTACTGCGATCGATTTGTATCCGTGAATGTTTTCGTCATTTTTGACGCCTGCCCAACCAAAACTCCCTACGGATGCTTCACCAGTTAGCTCGTATAAATCAGGCTTACCAGATAAGGGGCCTTTCATAGGAAACCCGATGACACCACCTTCGTCACCAACTTGAAATGTCATATAACCACCACCACCGATACCACTTGATTCAGGTTCTACTACACCTACAGCCAAACAAGCGGCTACACCTGCATCGATAGCGTTGCCACCCATCTTGAGCATATCTAACCCTGCTTGGGTGGATAATTGGTCTTTAGTTGCTACCATACCGTTAGTGGACACCGCTTCACTTTTGGTAAAGTTGGCGTTAGAGGCTAAGTTAGTAACCATCTATTCTCTCCTGCTGTAAATTTATAGTTATCTCTTCCGTAGCAGGCGTCATGATACATCAGAATTTGGCTTAGAGTGCCCGGTTGGAAGTACTTATCCTGACGAGTCTTCTTCCAAACGGTATTTCCAAACACCCTTGAAACAATACGTGGCTGCAATCAAACTAACAAAAATCAGGCTTGATCCAATAAGGGTTGATAATTGGGGTCCCACTACATTTGCTATTGACCCGGCCAGTAGACTTCCAACCGGCATTAGGCCCCAAGCCATCATATATATTCCGGTCACCCGACCTCTATATTGATCCGGAATAATGCCTTGAACTGTGGCTCCTGAAATAGAAAAATAGGACATCATAGAACCAGATAGAAGCATTATGACTATCATAGCCACTGAGTAAACATTAGTTATCGCTAAGGTTGCCATCAAAACGCCTAGAAATCCAAGTAATACGAAAAGAATTTTTCCGGGTCGAGTAATCTGGGTACATGAGGCGAGAATTACAGTTCCTATAAGTGACCCAAGTCCAGCCGCAGACAAGAGTAATCCTAACCCTTGCGGCCCAACTTCAAAGACTTCAGCAGCATAGACCGGCATTAAACCATGGACAAACGGCATCACTAGAATGACCATATTGACCGTCATGAAAGTTAGACCGATTATCGTTTTCTGGTTAACCACGTAAGTTACCCCAGACTTCAAATCTGCTAGTAATTGTTTTGCAGATCTATCGGAATTATCAAAGGAAGAGTCTTTATCGAGTTGAATCATCATAATGGCGGTGGCAGCTGAAAACATGAGGATGGCTTCAACAATAAATAATGGCGCCGGGCCGAATATTGCAAGAGAGAATCCGCCGGCCGCAGGAATAAGTAATCTCATTACACTGAAAGCCATAGAATTTAATGCGAAAGCGTTTATAAGGCTCTTTTTGGGGATAATCACAGCAAGCAGTGACATCCTAGCTGGATCATTTATTATCCATGAAATTCCCACGAGAAATATAAAAATGAATAAATTCCAGATGTTGGCATATCCCATGGCGAGAACGATCGAATAGCCGATCATCAACACTGCTTGATATGAATACATAATAGAAAGGAGTATCTTTTTATTAAATTTATCGCTTATTAACCCCCCAAACGGAGCTCCCACTAAAATTGGTAGTGCGTCAAGCCCAAGGGCCATACTTGTCAGTAAAGGGGATCCGGTTATTTCATATGCAAGCCAACCAACCACCACTTGTTGGAGCCAAAACCCACTGCTGAAGATAGCCGTAGCCAGCCATAAAAACCTGTAATTACGTGAATGAAATGCATCAAACGTGTGTAATTTTCTTGGAATACCCTTAGGCTTCCGTATTTTTTTGAAAAGCTTATCCGAAGGAGAATCGGAATCAAGGTTGGGATTACTTGATGAATTTTCTTCATCTTGTTCACCCATGACAGGCCCAGGTATTAGTCCAGACTCGGGCTTATTCAATTATTTTGTCTTGCACCTCGCCGCTATGGGAATTTGTATGAATGAGAAGATTAAAATCGACGTTATATAAGTCTATGTTTTTCATGAATTAAAAAACAAGTATTTTTGAGCGATTTAATAAAATAGATAAACTACCATTAGAATCTTGAATGCCCGATAGTTCAGAGGAACATGCTAGAGTTTTGACCCTTATTTTTTCTCAGTAGGACATCCTTTACCCTTGGAATTACATTCTGAATATTCGAGTAAAGGGTGTGCTTTTTTAAACTTGACGCGGCTAGTTGATCCACGATGGTTTGCTTAAAGGGAAAGGTCGCCTCTGTATGGATCACGGGGAGTTTGTATCCTCCATGTGCGAGACTTCGTTGCATTAATCTTTCTTGCCTTATAGAGGCAGGGTCGCTGAGTAGAAACAAAGGACTGACGATTGGCTGACCAATTCGGGTGAATATTTCTTTTCGAGTTGTAGCTAATATGGCATATCGTTATTTTAGAAGCTCTGTTTCGTCTAGGTATTTTGGTTGATGGAATACAGTTCCAGGTCGCACAAGATTTATTCTGTCAATGACGGGCTTTAGGGATTTCGGGTTTGAATCATCCTTTGTTCTAGGTGGCATCCAATCATCATGATGACCTAGTATGATTTCCTTGGGTTTTAACATGCTTGCCATTAGGCCAATATAGTCAGTAAGTGAACCTTGAATAGGCTCCCCATCAATGTTGGGCCGGCCGGCCATGGCTAGGATAGCGGCATCTGCCCTTATATCAGAGACTACTCCAGTCCAGCATCCAGAAGTATCTTGGAAAAAAATAGATCCCTGCGGTGTTTCAAATAAGAAACATAATGCTCCACCTATATCGCTGGAACCTAGAGTTTCTTTTCTATGGTCTTCAATCTCTTTAATTAGATTTGGATCCGTTCCGCTAGGCAAAGGATCTGGCTTTCGGGGTCCCCACCGTTCGTTTTCAGTGAGATTCAGATGTCCTGTTTGGCTTTCATCGGTTCTAGGCCGGAAAGTGTTTGGGATCCATATACAGGAATGTAAGCTTGGATAAACCCTGACAGTGACTGAATCACTAAGGCGGTATCTTTCACCCCCCTGGGCTCTTCGAAGTTGTTCTCTAGGAACTCCTGCCTCGATTAGTGTTCGTACACTTTCATTAGAACCGATGACTTCTGCCCCTGTATTTTTGGCAATAACATCTGCTCCACCGATATGATCGAAATGGCTGTGCCCTATGAAAATAAAGTCGGCAGTTTTTATTTCTGCTGTTGATATACCGACATTTGGAGCCGTCGAAACCCTATCAATGTAGGTATCGAGGAAAATCGTCAGATCATCTATAAGTAAACGAAAAGTAGCACATCCGAGCCAGTCTAATTTTATCGACATATTTTCTCACCTCAAATAAATAAAATTTACTAGGGACACATATATAAATATGCTAAAATTGGTTTGTTTTATGCCCCTATTATTACAGAATTTCTTCGGGTGGTCTTGTGACTGAATCATATGTAACTAATTGGACAGCAGTACTGGTAGTCGCCTTAGTCGGAACTTTGGCTGTGCTATTGATGTTTGTAGTATCTAGGGTGTTGGCCCCTAAACGGCATTCTGACATAAAGAATAGCCCATACGAGTGCGGTATACCCGCATCCCCACATCATTGGTCTCAAATCCAAATACGTTACTATGTTTTTGCGATTTTGTTCCTGATATTCGATGTTGAAGCTGTTTTTCTATTTCCTTGGGCGCTAGTATTCTTGGACGCCCCTCCTGCGGTTTTTTATGAAATGATTATTTTTATTGGTATATTATTGTTTGGCTTAGCTTATGTTTGGAGGAAGGGGGTTTTGCAATGGAAATAGACGAAAACTCTAACATTCATATTCCGAAATATGATGGGTTTCCTCCCACTGAAAAACCACTTGGAGATGGCTACAAAGCAGGTAAAGGAAACAACCCTGCGGATAGCGTTTTCAATAGGGTTCTGCCCAATGCATTGACCGCAAAATCCGACCAATTATTTGCATTGGCAAGAAAATCATCGCTTTGGACTTTATCTTTTGGTTTAGCATGCTGTGCGATTGAAATGATGAGTGCCCATGCCTCACATCATGATCTTGATAGATTTGGGGTGGTTACCTGGCCTTCCCCTCGTCAAGCGGATGTCATGATAGTTGCTGGCACTGTGGTAAAAAAAATGGCAGATCCCATAAAACTTTTATATGAACAAATGCCCGACCCGAAATGGGTCATTGCTATGGGAAGTTGTGCAACCAATGGAGGCCCCTACTATAAATCATATTCAGTGGTGATGGGAGTAGATCATTTAATACCAGTTGATGTTTACGTTCCAGGTTGTCCACCTAGACCTGAAGCACTCATTTATGGTGTTATGCAATTACAAGAAAAAATAAAAAATGATGCAAATCAATCCTTCGAAAAAGAGTCACTAAATGCCAATGATGGAGAGCAGTAATATATCTTCGAAGCGTGAAATTAAAGCTCCAGTAGTGCGGGAATATCTCGATCAAAGGGGAGAGAATCTCCACAAAATATTAAAAGAATCTATTTCTGATTTTCCAGGA
>VFFY01000247.1 GCA_009392675.1 SAR202 cluster bacterium
ATTTTTCTCCAAGTTTCCCAAAGATCAGGTCGTTCGTATTCGTAGATGAGGTTTCTGTCTCTTTTCCATACCCACCTTCCGTCAGCTTTTGATATCGTCATTACTTCAGCCTGAAATCTGACCATTGCTTCTGAAGACTGGGGTTGTCTGGACCGTATTCTGTCGACAATATCTTCAAAAGTATCCCATTCGTCAGATTCGTTTTTATACCTTTTAAACATTGAACTCGAAGACTCGTTAACTGCGTCCGGATCTATATCAACAATCACTAACGCTTTAACCTGTTTTTGATTTTGAGCAGCATATGACAAGGCATATCTTCCTCCAGCTGAATGACCAATCAATATTGGATTTTCGAGGCCTAATTTTGAAATAGTTGCCTCGACGTCGGATACATAATCTAAGAATGTGTAATGCCCGGGAGTATGATCGCTATCGCCATGGCCTCTGCTATCCAGAGCCACCACCCAGTATTCGCTAGACATGGATTGGGCAAATACTTCCCAACTCCTACCGCAGTCTTGCAGACCGTGTAGCAAAAGTATTGAAGGATTAGATCTATCACCCCATTCAGAACAATTTAGTCGCACGCCGGAATGATTGAATTTGATTTGCCTGCGGGTATCGCCCATCAGTTGAATCTCCTAAATCCGTCTTGGTTTTTATCAGAGCCATACATACTCTGAAATGAATCATTTTCTAATGATTCAACCCTTGATTTCAAACTTGACTCACCAATTGAACCAACCCATCGACCTATAATAATACCCTCCCGGTTTATAAAAAATGTAACTGGCAGTCCAGTCACTCCATAGTCCACCATTATTTTTCCGTCCTTATCTATTGCATTGGTAAATGTGACATCAAATTCCTTAATGTACCTATCAGCGTCGGCCACAGTATCTTGGACGTTTATTCCTATCAGTACCACACCTTTTTGCCGATACAATCTCCACATTTTTTCAAAATGGGGTGTTTCATCTCTGCAAGGGGGACACCAAGAGGCCCAAAAATTCAGAACAATTGGTGAACCAAGATAATTTGATAAAGATACTGAATCTCCATCTATAGCAGCAGCAAGAAATTCGGGTGATTTTTCCCCTATCAATTGCTCACCACTCCTTCCCGTTACAGAGGTTCTGTTAGAAAGGCCTGTAGCAAGAAATATTGTAAACAGTGATATAAGTATGGCCAATACTAAGATGGCAATTCCCTTCACAACATTAGTATTGCCTTGAATTGTTGATCTCATGACACTCGGGGATATGAATTGTCTTACGTAATAAGCATGCTTCGATTAATATTATAAAGTGAAAAGGGGTAGTCTGTGAGACTCCCCCTTTAAGCAATTTTCAGGATACACGATTAAAAATTTGATCGTCGATCTTCCATATTTGAATGGACATCTATAAGTACTGTTTTGCCATCCGCATTCAATTGTTTTGCCTGTTCCAAGGCTGAAGCTATCTCCTCGGGCTTTGTCACCGTTATCCCAACCGCTCCGAGGCCTTCAGCAATCTTGGCATAATCACCGGTCATGTAAGTTGTGCCAAAGGATTCCCTTGCTGTCGGATATCCACCTGGGTAAGTAGCCATACCGCCATTGTTTAAAACAATTGTTGTTATTGGTGCACCCGCTCGAACGGAAGTTTCTATGTCCAACCCCGACATACCAAAGGCTCCATCGCCCATAATATTCATACAGAATTTGTCCGGACATGCCATTTTCACACCAGTCATTAGTGGAATACCATACCCTAAGTGGGTAGTTTTCCCCCAACCGACGTAACTATGAGGCACTGTGCCAGGATAAAAAGGCATTATTATGTCTCTTGGAGCTCCAGCATCATGTGTCACTATGCTATTTTCTTTATCAAGGACGTTAATCATCTCGCCAATGACTCTGTATGGGGTGATTGGAGTCTCATTTGAGTTAAGGGCTTCGCTCCATTCTGCCATCCACTTATCGTTTATTTCAGCAATTTGATCTGCCAATTCTGAGGAGCTTTTTCTGTCTTCCCCGGCAAGTTGAGCCTTAACTTCGTTTACCATCATGGCAAGGGTTAGTTTTGTATCGCCAACCAACCCCACATCAACATTATAATCCTTATTCAAATCAGCCACGGTCTCAGTGTTATGTATCATCACTTTCCCATCTGGTATCGGTTGCCCATAGCCAGTCCGAGTAAGGCTAGTCCCTACACCTAATAAAACATCTGATTCCTGAAGCCATGTCCTTGCCTGTAACGAAGTTGCGGAACTTCCGGAACCAAGAGCCAAAGGATGTCTTTGGTCGAACCCGGATTTACCAGGCATCGTACAGTAAACTGGGATTTGGGAAATTTCGGCCAATTCCGTAAGCTCCGGAGATGCCCCTGACATCAAAACACCCATTCCCGACCAGATCACAGGTTTTTTCGCTGCAAGCAACAATCTAACCGCCTCTTTAATCTCTGCTGGGTCTGGAGCGAATTTATGTCTTTTAGGAGGAGAGTAAGAAGAAACAACTGAATCATCTACCTCCATCTCACCCACGTCTGCGGGTATTTCGACAATGACAGGACCTGCCCTACCATTTCTTAAGGCGTGAAAGGCCCTCCTCATAATAGATGATACCTGGCCGGGTTGAAATATCACTTCGGCAGACACTGAAACCGATTCATAAGTTCTAGCTGGGGAAAAATTCGGCTTAACCGATCGGGCTGACACTGCTGGGCCACCAGGAAGATATAGAATTGGCACATTATCCGCATACGCCTGGGCCAAACCTCCCATCGTGTTCTCAGATCCTGGTCCACCTTGGGTTATCAAAACTCCAAACTCTTCTCGGTTTTTCATACGGCTAAACCCATCCACCGCCATTGCTGCTCCTCGTTCTTGACGGAACATGACGGGATTGATTCCAACTTCGGCCACTGCCTCAATCAAGTTATTGGATGGAAAGCACCCTGCCCACTCAATTCCTTCAGCTTTTAATATCCTTGCTACAGCATCAAGCACTTTCATGAATATGAATCCTCCAATTAGAATAACTATTTATCTCTGGCAATTGGTAAGCATGGCAGGTTTAGACATGGCACTACTCAAAAGCCGGTCAAACCACATTGTAATTGGCATAAATATCATTATCAACCTGAGTATACTAGTCGAAATTACTCGTTACGCTAAACTTAATTAGAGTGAAATTCGGCCAAGGTTCATCTCTATTAATCAACAGTGAAAAAAGAAAATGCAAATTGGACAAAAAATACACCATGTACTAGAAATAAATTCTACGATGGAAGCCTGTAAACGTTTGTCTATTTTAGGGGAGCCAAACGGAACCATAGTGTCGGCAAATTACCAAAAATCCGGCAGAGGTCGGTTCAAAAGGAAATGGGTATCTCCGAGTGGCGACAACATCCAAATGTCGGTACTGCTTAGATCCAACCAGCAGGAACTAAAATATCTTAATATTTTCGCATCAATGGCTGTACTCGCTACCTGTGAACAAACCCTAGGGGTTCATGGAAGTATTAAATGGCCTAATGATGTTCAAATCAACGGCAAAAAAATCGCAGGAATATTAATCGAAACAGTGTTCGAAGGTGAAAAAGCCGTATCTTCCGTGATTGGAATCGGTTTAAACGTCAACCTCGACGTAAAAACCCAAACTGATATTGAAGACACAGCAACTTCTCTTAAATGTGAAAAAGGCAGGTATATAAGCCGTTCCGTAATTCTAAAAAAGCTTATAACTCAATTAAATTTTTATTACTCTCAAATTAGCGACGGCAGTTTTTTGACCCAACGATGGTCTGATAAATTGAGCACGATAGGAGAAGAGGTAACTTTGTCACTCGGGCAAAATCCGGAAGAAAATGTTTTGGTTGGGTTGGCGGAATCAATCAGTGATGACGGTGGACTAATAATCCGGAAGACGGACGGTTCGCTTTTCACAGCGAATGCTGGTGAAGTGACTTTAGCCAAAAGAGGAAAAATATTGTGATAGATTGATCATCAAAAATTTGGAGTATGGAAATGCTTGAAAAACTTAGTTTAGAAGACAAAACAATTGTCATAACGGGTGGAGGTACTGGTTTAGGTAAGGAAATGTGCCTAGCTATGGCCCGAGCCGGAGCTAACCTCGTAATTGCAGCAAGAAGGCTTGAACCAATTGAAGAAGTATCAAAACTGGTCCAAGGTTTGGGGCGTAGATCATTAGCGATCTCGACTGACGCAACAAACACCTCTGATATCAAAACACTGTTTGATACTGTACTGGAAGAATTCGGAAAAGTTGATGTCCTGATCAACAACGCTGGAATTGTGAGAGAAGATTCTGCGAAACCGATTTGGGAAATAACCGATGAAAGTTGGAAAATTGGAATCGATGTGAATCTATCTACAGCTTTTTATTGTTCCAGAGAGATATCAAAGCATATGGTAGACAATGGTGGCGGAAAAATTGTGCACGTATCCTCCGGTTTTGGGTTTAGGGGTGGAAGAGACAATTACATGTATGCTGCAGGAAAAGGGGGAATTGTAAATTTAACTAGAGCTATGGCAACAAGCCTAGGCAGATATGGAATTACCACAAATTGCATAGTCCCTGGGTTCATACCCACAGAGGTCACGGATCCAACTAGCGATAGATCCCAACAGCGTGGAAAATTTATACCAATTGGCAGGGTTGGACAACCTTCGGAAATGGGCCCCTTGGCAGTTTATTTAGCCTCTGAGGCCTCAGATTATATGAATGGCGAGTTTTTTGCCATTGATGGTGGTGGTCTAGCTGGCGGTATAGCACCCACTCTTCATGCACCAGATATACCATTAGAAATTTAATTTCGATATAGCCAACATCGCTAATTCAAGGAGCAGATCTACTATGAGTACACCAGAAGGATGGAACCTAACGGGTAAGAAAGCTATCATAAGTGCCGATCGTAGAGGTTGGACCAAGTTTTTTGCCAGTGCTTTAGCAGAAGCAGGCGCCGATGTAGCAATAATAGGATCGGAAAATTCTGATATGGAAGAAGCCCACAATAAGGCATCCGACTATGGACATAAGGTAATCAGCCAAACAACTGATCTAATGTCCAAGGCCTCCATTGATAAATCCATCCAAAGCATAAATGATGACTTTGGGACGATAGACATCCTGGTGAATAATGCCAAGGCTAATTTTGGAAAAAGGTTTGAAGAGGTAACAGAATCGGAATTTGACACTCTAATGGATTTCAATCTCAAATCCATGTTTCTAACTTGCCAATCAGTAGGGCAAACTATGTTAAAAAATAAAAGAGGTCGCATAATAAATATGACCTCTGACCTAGCTGTGAGAGGTTTGTGGAACTCTGTGGTCCCATGTGCCTCTGAAGGAGCAATACACCAGCTAACCTCTTCCCTGGCACTTGAGTGGGGCCGGGACGGAATAAGGGTTAATGGTATCGGAGCAGGGTGGCTTAGCACCAAACAGGAATCAGATCCCAGTGAACCTGATTTATTAGAGAGATACTTACCCTCGAGAAGAAAAGGGCATCCAAACAACCTTACACAAATGTTGGTGTACCTCTCGTCGGATGCATGCGATTTTGTGACTGGTCAAACAATATTCATCGACGGGGGTGCGCTTGCCCATGCCTAGAGCTTTGTGACCGGTTTACCCAACCTGAAGCATCTCACGTCATCTGAATTTGTAGGGTCTGAAATAACAGCAAAGCCAGTTGGATATTAAATCAAATTTCGCACGATCACTCTTATAAAATGCAGTAATACCAAAGCCACTACTGGTGAAAAATCAAACATTCCAGTTTTAGGTAATACTTTCCTTATCGGGCCCATGATAGGTTCGGTAACAGCATAAATCAATCGAATCACAGGAAAAAACGGGCTGCCAGGGGACACATTAAACCAAGATACCAAAACCCGAGCCAGTATTGAAAAATAAAGTACTGTTGCGAGCATGTTTAGGAAATTTGCTAGATAAAGTCCCAAACTCAATTACCTAACTCAACTGAGCGATCAAATGCAGCCTTGACTCCGTTGATCAAAGCAGCCCTCAAACCATCATTTTCCATCGAGACCAGGGCTTCTATTGTGGTGCCTCCAGGCGAAGTGACCATATCACTGAGAACAGAAGGATGTTTACCGCTTTCCAATACCAATTCAGTACTACCCAATACGGTCTGAAGTACTAAATGTCTAGCCATATCTCTAGGCATCCCTAAATATACACCAGAATCAATCAAAGATTGAATAAATAAAAATACATATGCGGGGCCGCTAGCACTTAGAGCAGTGGCCATATCTATATATTTTTCATCGTGAACATAATATTCCTCACCTAAGGTGTTTAGGATTGATGCGATCTCTTCAATATCAGTGGAATTAACTTCATCTGTTGACGTCCATACCAACATACCTTTACCTATTTGGGAAGGTGTGTTCGGCATTACTCTAATTATTTGTCGGTGTTCTAATCCCTTCGAAAGATCAGAGGAATTACTTCCAGCCACAATAGATATGACTGGACGACCAGGAGAAATTTTTCCCTTAAGATCCTTGTATACCTCTGGTAATGTTTGCGGTTTTACTGCCAATAATATCTTTCCTTTTTTTTCCAAGATATCAATATTATTTTTTAGACAATTGACTCCATAAGTGTCGGTTAGATATTTCCTCCTATCGGCAATGGGGTCGCTTACATATATTTGATCAGAAGAAAACAATCCTTCTTTCAACACACCTGCTATAAACGACTCCGCCATAACGCCACCACCAATAAAAGATATAGTCATGATTCATCCCTCGAGTCCATCATTTTTAACTACCCGGTAATTTACTATCACTTACCAAGGATACAGCTGTATTGATTGATTCCATCATACTTATATGATCTGCTATTCCTTTACCAGCGATATCAAATGCCGTGCCATGATCTACAGAGGTTCTAATAAAAGGCAATCCAAGATTTACGCTCACACTTCTTTGCCAGTCATGCACCTTAATTGGGATATGACCTTGATCATGGTACATAGCTATACATACATCATATTTACCATCAATATTTTGATTGAATACTGTGTCGGCAGGTATAGGGCCGGTAGCGTCAATTCCCATTGAACGAGCATCTTCAACAGCCGGCCCAATCTGTGTATGCTCTTCATCTCCTAATAAACCACCATCACTTGCATGTGGATTTAAAGCAGAAACTCCTATTCTGGGATTTGGAAACCCCCATTTCTGAAAATAGTCATGCGTTAGAGATATTTTTGCTAACACATTGTCGCGAGTTACATAATCACAGGCTATTCTAAGTGATCTATGGGTGGTCAAATGAACTACGCGCAAGACACCTGCCATGAGCATTGTGGCAACTTGACTTACTCCTGTCTGGCTTTGAAAAATTTCCATGTGCCCTATATCTTTGTGGCCTGCCAAGTTACAAGCTTCTTTATTAATTGGGGCTGTGCTTATAGCCTGTATCTGGCCCGAGGCCGCTAATTCACCAGCTTTGAGTATCCATTCCACAGAAGCTTTACCAGACTCGGCCGAAATCTGTCCATACTCTATTTTCTCAAAATCTAAATTATCTAGATCTAAAACATCAACAGTTTTTGCGTTCGTATTGATTTCCTCGACAGATGAAACCTGCCTTATCAAAACATCAGAATTTATCAAACTAAATGCCTGGCACATAGCTTCAGTATTTCCTATGACAAAAGGGGTACATTTATCGTAAATACTGGCGTCTATTAAGGTCTTAGCAACTACTTCAGGGCCAATACCAGCCGAGTCCCCCATGGTAATAGCGAGAAGAGGCTTGTTATTCATCGGTTAATGTCCTATTTATTTTCCAACGCAGGGCGTCATACATATTGCGAGCAGACAAAGCCTATACATCAGTCCCCTTCCAACCTAAATGTTAGAGACGTACGGCTGCATTTCTATGTTTTTCTAAAAAGCCCTATTCGCATTTATTGTATCCACAGTCCGGACAACTTAAGCAGCCTTCTTGGTGAAGTAAATACCCAGAGCACTCCGGGCATTTAGCACCACTCGCGGTATTTGAGTTATCTTGCTGGTCGCTCTCTTTGTTTGTGGAGGGAAACAATCCTAATTGCGCCGAGCTTGAAACGCTATCAATTACATTGGTCCCATCGTTCGGGTTGGTTAGATGTCTACTTAAAGCCAAAGCGACGGCATCTGGGGCAGACCTTACAAGGGTGCCTCCATCCCAAACAGGAACATCTGTAATACCTCTCAATTGATCCACTATTTGTGAAGGATCGATTCCAGCTCTCAATGCCATCGACGACAGCCTTGCGATTGCCTCCAAATAGGCAGAATCGCTACTTCCTGATTTACCCAAATTGGCAAATACTTCAAATGGATGTCCTTCGTCGTCAAATGTTATGTTGACAAACATCGTACCGTGGCCTGTTCTTACTCGATCTGTAACACCAGTTACTGACATTGGTCGCTGCCTTGGAACTTTCAGGTGATCTTCTTGATTTTCTTCTTCCTTAGATTTGGGTTTACCTGTTTCTAGAACCTGCATTGATTTAGATCCGTCTCTATACACAGTTACTGCTTTACATCCTGTTTCCCAAGCTAACCAGTATGCGTCTTTCACATCCTGTACAGTAGCCGAATTAGGCAAATTGATGGTTTTAGACACAGAATTAGTTACATGTTTTTGCCAAACCGATTGCATTTTTACATGTGCTTCAGCCGAAACACTCATGGCCGTTCTGTACACGGCTGAATCCAAACCATGATTACCCATAATTCTTTCTGCATTTTCAGGATTTTCCACTATTTGTTTCAAAACTTCTCTAGCGGCTTCCTCAGTGCCTATAGCAGATTTCAAACTTTCAACAATTGAAGATGGTGAATCTAAAAGTCTAGAACTTGTACCTTCATGATCTTGCCATAACACATTTGACCACCAGGCCAAAGCGAAATGAGGTTCGATACCACTGGAACAACCAGCTATTCGACTAATTGTTCCGGTTGGTGCGATAGTTATTACACTTGCGTTTCTTACTGGGGGCATACCCCATTCCTTCAGTGCCGAATTCTCATACTCTGGAAAAGGTCCTCTTTCTTCGGCAACTCTGGCTGATTCGTCCCAAGCAGTCTTGTTCAAAAATCCTCCCAACTTGTCAGCAAGGCCCAAGGCTTCTTCTGAATCATAAGGTATCCCCATTCTAACAAGAGCATCAGCCCAACCCATGACCCCTAGACCAATCCGACGGGTGTCCAAATTAACTTCACGCAACACAGGTAACGGAAATGAATTAACTTCAATCACATCATTCAGAAAACGTACCCCGGTTCGAGTAGTTTCTTCCAAGGATTCCCAGTCAAAATCATTTCCTGTTATATGGGCATCAAGGTTAATTGATCCCAAACAACAGTTTCCGTAGTTTTCTAAAAATTCCTCCCCGCAAGGGTTACTTGTTTTTATTTTACCCATTTGGGGATTAGGCGCTGTCTCCCAAACCCTGTCTGCAAACACTACCCCTGGGTCTCCAGTCTTCCATGCTGATTCGGCTATTTCGTTCCATAAATCACGTGCCTTAACTGTCCCTAACATTTCATTTGCAGGCCCGTCACCTGTATCTCTAGGATTAATGAGATTCCAATCGTCGTCATTTTCTACTGCTTTCATAAAATCGTCGGTTATTTGAACAGATATATTGAAATTTTGTAGAGTGTCATCACCATCTTTACAATGTATGAATTCTCTTATGTCAGGATGACTAATAATTAATTGCCCCATGTGGGCACCTAATCTAAAAGCTCCTTGGGTAAGAGTAGCCCCAACCGCTGAAAAAAGTTTCATCACTGCAATAGGTCCACACGCCTGTCCATGGGTGGTAGATATTCGATCCTGTTTTGGCCGCAAATCTGATAATCCAAAACCAATGCCTCCTCCCCATTTTTCGATCATGGCTGCGTCATTAGCAACTTTCATTATGGATTGAATATTATCTTCTGGAGAAACAACAAAGCAGGCTGACAAGCAACCTCTACCAGTACCGGCATTCACCAAAGTCGGAGAATTAGGCAGGAACTTCAGGTTGGACATTATTTCATAATACTTTTTCTCGTATTCGGCCTGCTTGACCTCTGGCTCTCCAAAAGCCACTGCATTTGCCACCCTTCTAAAAAGTCCTTCTGGATCTTCAATTGGGTTTCCATCATCATCTCTTCTGAGGTACCGTTTTTCAATAATAAACCTGGCATTATCTGACAAAGGCAATCCATCGTTTTTGGCATTCTCATCCAATGCATCAATGCCACCTGATTCTATTATTGTATTAGTCAGTGCTGCCGCCACCTCACCAGAAACCCCAACTGACTCCAAGGCTTTTACAACGTCTTCTCTAATTTCTTCCCTATCACCACTATTTGAAGACCCTCCTGAAACTACTCCCTGAGTCATTAACGCTACTCCTCAATTTAACTTTTATTTAAACGTTTTCAAAATCTAGTAACTGTCAAAACAGAACATTTGTACGGATTATACACAGTCCTATCTTATTTTTAAATTTGGGCTGTCGGTTTTTTGGGTTTCCTTCCTCTTTTTCTACGTCCCACTGGAGTCAATTCATCATCTTTAAGAAATGACAATTGGCTACTGGCCTCTTCCTTCTTAGGTTGCAACAGCGCATCGACTTCTTCTTTAAAGCTTTCTATATCCCTGAAATCTCTGTAAACACTAGCAAACCTTATGTAAGCTACCCTATCAAGATTGCGGAGACGTTCCATCACTAACTCACCTATTATCCTCGAGGACATTTCTGCCCTCCCTGCACTGGCCAAATATGTTTCGATCTCATCTATACCTTTTTCAATACTGCCGATCGGCAGTGGCCTTTTAGCGCAAGCATTTTTCATACTCGACCATAGCTTATCTCTATTAAATTCCTCTCTCCTTCCATCTCTTTTAACCACGATAAGAGCTCTGGTTTGTATTCTTTCGTATGTTGTGAACCTAAGGCTACAAGTCAAGCACTCTCTCCTCCTCCTTATGCTCTCGTCTGAATCTCTAGAATCTATCACTCTAGAATTTTCATTACTACAAAAAGGACAATACATAAATTAAGCTGACTCCAGCACTCAAAAACACAAAAAGAACTACTGATAAACATCACAAAACACACTATAAATCGTGCTACTGACGTGAGGTTACGCTATATATTGAGGTTTGAACAAGAAAGTCTCAAGGGGGAGAGATCATTGATTTTTAGAGATTTTTATACAGGAAAGGTAGGCTTAGGCACGAATGGAAAATTTCGGTCCTCTTTGAACAAAATTTCACAAAAGAGGATTCTAACAATGAAAATTTTCAAACAGGGTAATACCG
>VFFY01000248.1 GCA_009392675.1 SAR202 cluster bacterium
ATATATAAAAATTCATGGCCTGGGAGAATTTAACAATAGACCAAATGCTTTAAAGGAAAGATTCGACAGGGATTTTTTTGATGATATTCCCCCTCTGTTAGAGATGGCGAAAGACTCTTTCGGATATAAGAAAATTATGTGGGGTAGTGATTATCCTCCCGTTAGTGGGAGGGAGGGGTATAGAAATGCAATGAAGACAGCTATAGACAATCCTGTTTTCACGGAACCCATAGAAGTTGACTGGATTATGGGTAGAACTGCTCTGACTTTGTTTGATTTTGTATAACATTAATTTTCATAGAGGCTGGGCTATCGCCGCAGCGTGCTTTTTGGCTTCTTCTGTTGCCGTAGGTGGGTCTCAATACTCATTTGGCCATTTCGTTGAGCCTTTGGAAAATACTTTTGGTTGGACACGGACCCAAATAGGGTTGTCCTTGTCTTTAATCGCATTTGGATCGTTTATATCACCATTGATCGGGTCCCTGATAGATAAACAGGGATCAAGACGAATAATGGCCTTTTCTATGGCTGTATTTGGCATTAGTTATCTTGTTAGACCGTTCATGACAGAACTGTGGCATTGGTATTTCCTAAGTGTTGTTCAATCTTTCTCCATAGTCGGAGCCGCAATGTTGCCTCCTGGTAAATTGGTCGGATTATGGTTTCCTGAAAATCGAGGGAGAGTAATCGGCATAACTGCGATGGGAAATAATTTCGGCGGAATGGTAATACAGCCAATTATTGCATTTTTGGTTACCGTATATAACTGGAAGGTTGCTTATGCAGTTGTTGGGGCTTTGGGGATTTTGGTATCCATATATTCCTATTTGGTTGTAAAAAATCCAGATTCCGAAAGTAAAGGGATATTAGAGTCAGAAAAGAAGACTGACAATTTGACTGGATTTACTTTGAAAGAGGCAATTCGCACAAAAACTTTTTATGCTATTACCTTTGCGATACTATGCGGGACATTTACTTACAGTTCATTGTTACCCCAAGTTTCTTCTCATCTCATTATTAATGGTGTGAGAGAAAGCACTGCATCCATAGCGGTAAGCTTGTTTGCTACCTGTGGAATGGTGGGCAAATTTGTCTTTGGTAATTTGTCCGATAAATATGGTCCACGCATGGCCTTAGTTTTAGATTTGTGTGGGCAAGCAATTTTCGCCTCGCTGCTTGTGTATGCAGGAGATGGACTTCCAGTGTGGGTAATTGTTCCCGCTATGGGGTTTTTCTTGGGGGCCTTTGGAGCCCTTTATCAACTAATAGTGATTGACGCATTTGGGGTGAAACATTTTGGTGCAATCATGGGAGTCATAGCAATATCCAATGCTGTACCTTCATTTTTGGGACCCATCATTGCGGGAATGAGTTTCGATATCACAGGTAGCTATGCAGTTGCCTTTGTGATCACGTCTGTAATATTTGTGCTTGGTGCAATATCACTGAAATTGACACGGGAAAATAGTACTTTAGGCTGATGCTAAGAGTAAGCTACCTTTCTCTATAATGAGCGCAGATATTTCACTACTGGATGTGATTCCCAGTCGTTTGGGGAAGAGTCACTAACGGCGAATGATTCAAAATGGGAACCTTCTCTTTCAGAAAGGTGTGCTGCGAACTCTTGGGCGTCTTCTTGGCTTTTATAATTTTTTAGGCCTTCTATTTTGTACCCAATGGTTTCATTAATATCTATGATTAAGTCCATGTTTTTTTCCACTGGGCTTAATTGTAAATTATACATTTTCGCTATATCTTCCGGAATAGAAGGGTAGATCAGAAGCGGAGCGTTTTCACTTGTAGGATTAGTGTATTTTTCATAGGCAATCAGAGTGGATATGTGGATTGCTATGTGGTCTGGATGGTTAGATATGCCGCTTGGACCGAAGGTCGATACAACATTTGGTTTAACCATATGCATTATGTCTAGAATTTTTATGGCTAGCACTTCAGGATCTTCTTTTTCTAGTTCCTGATCCACGTACCGCAACATAAAGGGTGGATTTGCCCCGTAGGCTTTCATATTTGCTCTTAATTCGGATTCCCTAACGGAGGCAAGATCCTCTCTTCGGATCTTGGTGCCGTCGGTTCCCAATGTGCCTAATTCCCCACCCGTAGCTGTGATAACGAAGACTTGGTGGCCTTCGTCACTTAGTTTCACCATAGTGCCAGCACTGGCAGAGGTTTCATCATCGGGGTGTCCATACACCCCCAACCAGACAATGCTTTTTTTATTGGTGGATGTCATTGGGAATTCCATAGGTCATTCGCACAATCATTTCATCTAGTCTCACACAGTTCTTGCATCTATTTCTTCCTTTCGGGGGTATTTTCATTTTAGACACAGAATGGACTAAATCTAGGATAGGCGGTATCAGTTTTTCTGGCCTTCTTTCGACTTCAATTATATTGGATTTAAATCCGAGAGCCATTCCCATCTCTGAAATAGCCGAATTAGATGATGCGAACTCTTTTTGACTTTCCGGTTCCATGAATATCAGATAAAGGCGACTGATAGGGCTATAGCCGGAGGATTCTGCTATCCATGCGTACGCATTCAGCTGTATTTGATACGACAGCAGGGCATATTTTCTTTCAGGGTTGTAGCGTGAGGTTTTGTAATCAGCAATCACATAGGACCCGTCTGAAAGGCGAAATATTGCGTCTGCTTCCCCTCTCACTCTTATTCCGATGTTTTCATCATCTCTGTAAAATTTTCTCCAATTTGGAGGTTTTATGTTCTCAGTGACTTCTCCGATTTCTTCCAACCAATCGGGTAACCGGGAAAATTGCTCGAAAAATGCAGAAATGACATTTTTAGTAAAACTGTCTATCGAACTAAATATAGAAGGGAATGTTTGATAAGGAAGATCCTTGACGTGCATCCTTATCCAGGCACACCTCAAGCAAGGGTATCGTGTTGCATAGTTGCCTAATTCGGTTGCTGAGATTGTAATAGCCATTTTATGTATGTGGTTATACTAGATTGAATATATTTTGGGACATTATTACAAAAAAAGAGGCTAGTTGTGGAAAAACGTCGACTTGGAAGAACTGGACACAGCAGTACAGTAATTACCTTCGGAGCCTATTCGATAGGAAAATTAAGTCAGCCAGAGGCCGATTCTGCCATCCAGATGTGTTTGGATTACGGAGTCAACCATATAGATATAGCACCTGGTTATTCTGAATCAATGGAGCGTGTTGCGCCATGGATGCCAGAGTTACGCTCCAAGATGTTTTTGGGTTGTAAGACTCCAATGAGAACTAGGGATGATGTGTGGAGCAATGTTCAAGACATAATGGGCCGAATGAAGGTGGACTCTTTTGATTTGTTCCAATTGCATTCTGTAATAGATCTTGAAACTTTAGATCTGGTGACAGGAAAAGGTGGGGCCTTGGAGGCGTTAGTAGAGATGAAGGAACAAGGGCTGACGAAATGGCTTGGTATTACAGGACATGGTCCTTCTTCACCGTCTACACATCTGGAGGCACTGAGAAGGTTTGATTTCGATACTGTGATGTTTCCGGTGAATGCTTCGATGTATAGAAATCCTGGATACCGGAAAGATTCAGATACCTTAATTCAATTTTGCAATCAAAATGATGTAGGAATTCAGACAATAAAAATGATAGCTAGAGGTGGATGGGCCGATAACGAAAAAGACTGTGCTACCTGGTACGATCCCTATAGGGAACAGAAAGAAATAGATGAAGCTTTGTGGTGGCAGTTATCGCAAAAAATAGATACGGCCCCTAGCTGTGGAGAGTTCTCATTACTTGAAAAAATTTTGGATGCTGGGTCACGGTTTCAACAGTTATCCACAGAGGAACAAGAAAACATAACTTCAACAAGGGTTTCCATTGATCCAGAGCCCAAATTAGCAATAATCTAAGGGTATCTATAACTTCTTAACCCAGTTATTAGGCGCCATACAAGAAGGACCACGCAAACAGATACTGTTCCGCCTAATAGCATAGTGTTTCCAGCTCCAATTCGTTCGGACATGAAGCCAACCTCAAATGTTCCTATATTATTTGCTGCCATCGCACAAAAAGAATGAAAACTTACAGCCCTACCTCTCATATGGTCGGGGGTTGTTAATTGCACCGTAGTTTGTCTGGTAGTCATACCTATTGCATCAGTCGCACCCAGTCCGGAAATTATTCCTCCCCCGATTAATAATAAAAACAATGGGTGTACGTTGAGGAACTGAATTGAGCCGAAGCCGAATAACAAAAGGGAATATATTCCTGTAGCGTATAGAACCAGCATTCCTTTGGAGCGATATTTAGCCAAGAAAAGGACAAGGAAACTTCCAGAAACTCCTCCCAGAGAATTGGCGGCTGAGAGAGGTCCTATAGCCCAGGCACCCTGCTTGAATAATTTATCGACTATTAAAGGCATGATTTCTCTGTAAAAGCTTACGACGGTAACCCCTATGTCCATGATATATAGACCAGGAAGTATGGGATGGTTTCTAACAAATGTGAATCCTTCCCATAATCTTGAAGCCATAGAGCCTTCTGAAGGTTTATTAGATCCATCGGTACCGTAATTGGCATTAATAAACAGCGGTATTATTGAGGCTGGTAGGGAAAAACAGACGCCTATTAAAAATACGGCAGGTAGCCCGACTAATTTATATGCAACTGAAAATAATAAAGGTGTTAGGATGGAGCTTATTTGATATGTAGCTGTATTGGAAGTGACAGCATGCAGCAGGTGGGAAGTGGGTACTACATTGGCTGTTATCGCGGAACGGGCTGGCCCACCCATTGTACTGGTAACTCCGAGTATTGCGACCATTGCATATATGTGCCAAGGCCTTAAAGAATCGGTGATTAATAGAATTGTGGCGAAGGTTATTAAGAAGAAGCTAAAGCACTGAGTGATCGCTATTAGCTTTTTTCGATCAAACTGGTCAGCGAATGCTCCTCCAAATAATGAGGCCGGCATTTGGACAGCGAGTTGCACCAATCCTAGTAATCCGAGTTGTATTCCTGAACCTGTCTCCTCATAAAGCCACACACCAAATCCAAGCAGCCGGATCTGCATGGTAACTGAGGCGCACAATCCCGATACCCATAGCATCCTGAAATTTGGAAACCTGAAAGCAGACCAAGGTTTTATATTGGGAGAGTCTTCTGTATTACGCAAAAAGTATAAAACCTACTAGCGCATTTAATTCAGGGGGCTGACTCTGATTTCTATATGGTTTCACGGAGAGTTATTATAAACTAAGTGATAGTTCAAGGGTTTATAAAAGCGGGGGCTATAAGGTTCTGTTTATACAATTTGTATCGTCTTGCAAGCAATTCGTCGGAGTGATGGTGGCACGATTGTGGGTGCTGTTTCCCATTTGTATTGGCCTGTCGCTAGTAATAGTAGGGGTTGAGGGACTATATGAACCGGGGTCTATAAGCTTCGGCATTTATGATTGGGGACCTCGATTAGTTGGGTCTAACGATTGGGTGTATTGTTCCTTTATCCCTTCAGGACTACTGATCACGGGATATTTTTTGGTTGGCATGTCTGCTTTGAAGGACAATCCTCTGGCTCGCATCTTTAAAAAGGTCGTTCTTTACATTTTTGGATTTTTATTTCTGGGGATTGGAATAGCAGGATATTTTCTGCCCATGTTGCCCGGCACTATATTTCTTATCCTTTCTGCCGTTTGTTTCATGCGGTCAAATGAAAAGATGTATCGCTGGGTCACCGAGCATAGACTTTTTGGAAGACATGTAAAACAATTTATGGAAACGGGCACTATGCCTAAAAGGGCTAAATTCATCTCTATTGGTTGCATATGGTTTTTCTCAGCCATATCAACATCACCAATAACGCCTTACGGTTGGCAATTCAAAGCTATAGTGATCTCTCTTGCCGTTATAGGTACGTTGTATATACTGACGCGTCCAAACTCCAAATAGAAATTATTTACTACAGAACTGAAACTTTGATTTGTGGGTCAGCTTCTCCCCTCTTAAGTGCCTCTATTATGGTTTCAGCAAGCCTTTTGGCCGACTGGGGACTTAATTCCACAGCGACTCTGGATCCAACCCCACGCGATTGGTTAACAAAATCTATGTTGACGCCATACTCCCAAGGTGCGTTGAATGGATGATCGTAAGATACATTGACCATTTCTAGGGGAAACCATCCATTCCTGCCTTTCCCACTTCCTTCGACCTCAGCTCGTTCACATATCATTGTGCACATAATGAATATTTCCTTCTAAATTTAACTCAAGGTCTTACTTAAAAACGTTAGCATTTTGTCCCATCCATCAACTGCTGAACTTTGGTGGTATATGGGACGGTCGAAATAAAAGAAGCCATGACCAGCTTCTGGATACCTATGAAACTCAATATCTTTTCCTGCCGCCTTCAACTCCTCTTCGTGTTGGTTTACTTGTTCCGGAGTTGGGCTTTGGTCTAAATCCCCAAAAAGGCCTAGCAAAGGTGCGTTCAAATCCTGAGTATACGAATTTGGAGAGACAGGCTGCTTATCTGTTAATTGTTCATCAGACATAATAACGTTCCCACCCCAACATTCCACTATGGCATCAAAACAGTCGAGTCGACATCCGGCTAGAAATACGTGTCTACCCCCCGAACATGTTCCAAATGTTCCGACTTTCCCATTGGAATTTGGTAGAGATAGAACGTATTTGGCTGCAGCTTCCAAATCACCCATGACTTGATCGTCTGATACTCCTCCCTCGGCTCTTACTGCTGCTGCAACGTCTTCAGGGGTACCGTGTGCTTCCCTGCAATATAGGTCTGGTGATATAGCTAGATATCCATGATGTGCCAATTTGCGAGTAAATTCGCGATATAACTCATCCCACCCTGGCAAGTGATGAGCCAAAACTACGGCAGGGAATGGGCCTGCTCCCATTGGTCTGGCAAAATACGTGTGTATTGCGTCCCCGTTTGTGCCATTTATAGTGATAGTTTCTGCGATGATTCCTTCAAATTGTTCTGTTGTATACATTTTTGCTCCTCTAATTTAATTTGCGAATTAATTATCAGGAAAACACGGCGGAACCTGCACCACCACCTGCGGCGATTGATTCCCCAGTTATAGCGGAGGCTCTCGGAGAACATAAAAAGACCGCAAGATAGGCTATCTCTTCAGCCTCCACCATTCTTTTTATATCAATAGATTGTGTAGCATTCTTTTCAATATCCTCGACCGTTAAGCCTCGGGCCTTCGCGATGTTTTCCTGCATCGGTTGTGTTCTTTCTGTTCTGGTTGCACCCGGGTGGATGATATTGGCCGTTATACCAAATTGACCTAATTCATTGGAAAGAGTTTTTGTTAGGTGGACTAGGGCTAGGTTTCGCATGCCACTGATAGCTCCTCCACTTCTTGCTGCCAAACCGCCAATATTTATTATTCTGCCCCATTGTGCTTTTTTCATGTAAGGTACCGACCTTTTTGTCGATCGCAGGTACCCAATAACCTTGGTATCTATGTCGTCTAAAAGGTCTAATGGGTCGGCCTGGTCTAGCGGGCCCATGACCAATCCACCTGGAGCGGCAGCGTTGTTTATTAGAATATCCAACCCCCCAAGGGCAGAGGCTGCGTTATCTATGAACATGGAAATTGAACCATCATCTCGGGTATCTGCTGTTGCAGTAAAAACCTTCACACCATAATTGGATGTTATCTCGTCAGCGGTTTCTATTAAGTCGGATTCGTTCCTAGCACACAACCCCAAATCAACGCCTTCCTTTGCCAATTCCTTGGCAATAGCTTTACCAATTCCTTTGCTACCGCCGGTAATGATCGCCTTTTTACCGCTTATGGAAAGTTCCATGACAGTTAACTAGTCGCCTTCCATTGCCCTGAGTACTTTCTCACCTTCGTTCTTCCAGAATGAGTAAAGTATTGATATATCTGTACCTAGCGAGAAATCTCTTACTCCCATATCTAGATACTCTTTCATTTCGTCGGCCGATTGTATTTCAGCCCTTGGGGGAACTCCCATTTTTATTCCTAATTCAAAAGTCTTCTTTTTTGCCGCCTGCACTTCTGGATCGTTCATCTGTCTTGGTTTACCAATATTCATTGAAAAATCCGCACCGCCCCATTGAATCATCTCCACACCTGGCTCAGATAAAATTTCTTCCAGATTGTCGACAGCGCCTTTTTTTTCAATCATGAAGGCCAATACTACATCCCCGAGCATATCGACATATTCTTGTGTACCGCCATATCCCATGTAGGAGTTTCTCCTGGTGGCAACACCATAGAGACCTCCGTGATCAGGGTGGTCGGGCCTAGCTGCTTTGATGCATTCCCTAACTTCTTCTATGTTTCGTACGTCTGTAAATAACACGCTTTCGTAACCAGATCCTATTCCTCTTTGAGCAAGGAAAGGCATAAGGCTTTGATCTATCTTTATCATGCTGCCAAGATTATAGAGTTCGGATGTTCGGCACATGTTGTCAAGGTCGTGTAAATCTGATGGTCCATACTCGGCCACGAATTCAACATAGTCATATATGCCTGCATGCCCGATGGCTTCTATTTCTGCGGGCCACACACTGTGTATATGGGTACTAAGGGTGGGTTCCTTCGACTTTAATTTTTGTCTGATTAAGTTAGGCCTAAGCATTGCATCCTCCGCGA
>VFFY01000249.1 GCA_009392675.1 SAR202 cluster bacterium
AATAAAACTGACAGAGTGCCAGATCTTATTCGGGAAGCTTTTAGGACTGCTATGTGGGGTAAGCAAGGGCCAGTACTTCTTGATATTCCGAGGGATTTATTGGATAAGGAAACCCTGTCTGATGAAATGTTAAGCCCCGACCAGTATAGGACCGTAAACCCTAGGATTTCCGGCGATTTGCAGGCAGTGAGTCAGGCTGCAAATTTGTTGCTTTCAGCAGAAAGACCACTACTACTCGCTGGCGGCGGTGTAGTGGACGGGGAGGCTTCTAATGAAGCAGTGCAGTTGGCCGAAATTTTGGATATGGCCATGGTGCCCTCATACGGTCATCATGATGCAATTCCCAACAGTCATCCCAATTACATTGGACCTCCCGGTGGTCGTGGTTCAGGAGAAGCTCATGAAGCAATGGATAGGGCTGATGTGATACTGGCATTGGGTACCAAAATAAATCAAGCTTCTAGCTCATGGGATTATAGTGTTATAAACGAAGACACAAAAATCATTCAAATAGATATTGATCCTATTGAAATAGGTAGGAATTATCCTGTTTCAGTAGGTATTGTGGGAGATGCTCAAAGGGTTGCTCAACAACTGATTGAGGAAGTACTCAAAATGTCTGTGGATGGTAAAACCAATAATATCTGGAAATCAGAATTCCAATCGATAGCTAAGAAGAGAATTGAACGTCTGGGAGCTGAAAAATCTCTAAATGCTAATCCCATGATGCCACAGCAAGTCTACCCAGAGTTGACCAAGGCATTACCGAAGGGTTGCATGGTCACAATTGATGCTGGTGTTGCACCTGGGCTCTCATACGACAGGATTTTTTTTGAAGAGCCAAGAACCATGTTTAATTACGCTGGGCAAGGTGCTCTTGGTATGGGATTTAGCGTGGGGCTAGGAACTAAACTTGGCAGACCTGATAGAACGGCAGTGAGCCTACATGGTGATGGTGGGTTTCTTTATACCTGCGGGGAGCTGAACACAGCCGTAAGGCACAATATTCCATCAGTTAGCATTGTTTTGAACAATAATTGCATGGGAGCGGAAAAGTCTCAACAAAAAGCTTTGCATAACGAAAAATATGTGGGCGTTGACCTTGAGAATCCAAGGTTTGATAAGCTAGCAGAGGTTTTTGGAGCAAAAGGTTATTATGTGGAACACCCCTCAGAGATAGCGGATGTGGTGAGTGAAGCCGTAAAAAATAATGAACCGTCAGTTATCGAGATTCCTGTTCAGGAATATTTCCCCCCATCAGCGCCCACGCCGCGTTAATACATATTTGCTTAGGAGGACACTTTGCCAAGGCCAACTAAAATTGAAAAACTGGAAACTTTCCTTTGGGATAGATGGCTACTTTTAAAAATACATTGTGAAGACGGGACTGTTGGGATTGGGGAAGGAGGTGTCCATGGTTGGCAGAGACCTACCAAAACCATGATTGAGACCATGGAGGCGTACCTCATAGGTCAAGACCCGCACAAGATCGAACACCATTATCAGTGGTTATATCGCTCATCACACTTCATGGGGTCGGTAGTACAAGGAGCCTTGTCTGCAATTGACATAGCGTTGTGGGACATCAAAGGTAAAAGGCTAGAGGTTCCAATTTATGACCTCATGGGAGGCAAGACAAGGGATAAAGTCCGTTGTTATATGCATGTTGGATCCGGCAATGGTGGTAGTGTTGAAGACCTAGCTAATGATGCTTTGGCTGCTGTGAAAAAAGGTTATACAGCTGTAAGGTTTTCTCCTTTTTCATCAGAATATTATTTACATAAATCTTACAGTGAATGGGCGAATGAAGCTGTCACAAGGGTGGGCGCGGTACGGGAAATGGTTGGTCCTGACGTTGATGTTTGCGTAGAAATACACCGACAAATGAACCCTACTGAAAGTATTTCCTTAGGAAGGAGATTGGAACAATTCAATCCTTTTTTTTATGAAGACCCAATGCTCCCAGACAGTCCAAAAATTATGGGCGAAATAGCCGCTAAATGTAATATTCCTATTGCAACGGGAGAAAGATTCACTACGATTTTTGAATACCAGCAACTTTTGGAATCGAATGCAGTTTCTTATGTTCGCCCTGATGTGTGTTTGTGTGGAGGCCTCAGCGGATCCAAAAAGGTGGCTGCGATGGCTGAGGCAAACCATGTAAAAGTTATTCCTCATAACCCATTGTCACCCGTAAGTACGGCTGCTTGTGTCCAGCTAGATGCATGCATACCAAATTTTGCTTTGCAAGAATACACGGGGGAGGATAAGCCCCCAAAGAGCGACTTGTTTGTGGAACCACTCGAGATGATCAACGGCTATCTAACAGTGCCAGAGGGTCCAGGTTTGGGGATCCAATTAAATGAGCATGCCTTATCTATGCCTGAAAACCCAAAAGTACTAGATACTCCGATCGGATATGACGGTTCAGTACAAGATAGGTAAATCGGCCGGAACTAATTTTCGTGGAAGTACACGATATCGTCAGCAAAAGGTTTATCACTGCCTTTGATTAGATCGATTTGACCTCGTCCCATAACCGAATTTTTCCGCCCATCTATATCAGGATCTCGGCTTGCCATTTATTCCCTCTCGAAAAACTATTTTGTAATAGAAAATTAAACCTCTTTGATGTGGACTGCTGATTCAGTGTCAGATGATTCATACATTGCCAACGCCACTTGTAGAACTTGGGATGAGAAATCTATATCCATATCAGGGGATTCTTTTTTTATGATTGAATCTATGAATGCTTTTGCAGCCCCTTTAAATCCTTCTATCCAATCAGACGGAACACTGTATGAGGTAGTTTCATTACCGTTAATCAATACAACGGGAGGCATATCGAGTAATTCACCAGTACATCTTGTTACCCATATGGTGCCTTTCGGGCCTATAATTTCGAAGAATTCATCTGCGTTGTAATATTTTCCCTTAATAGTCATCTCGCTAGCGGAAGAGTAATCAATTGTTATCAGACAGTCTCTATCTTTCACTTTCATGACAGCTGCACTAGGGGTATCAGCAAGAAAATCCTCTGTTCTTGTGACTATACTTGTCACTTTTTCCACATTTCCCACCCATGATATTGCGGTGGCGTATTTGTGCCAGCCATCATCATAAAGCATGCCTCCTGGGTTTTTTGAAGGGTCCCTTCTCCAGACGTAAGCGTCTTTTTCGGGCCTAATCATTGTTTCTGACCCCAAACCTCTAATGGTTCTGATCCTGACAAGAGAAGGGGTTCCGATAGCGCCACCGTCAATAAGTTCTTTGGCTTTCAAAATGGGAGGGTAATATAGAAAGTTTTCAGTTACCCTAAAAATCTTCCCATTTTGTCGTACAGCTTCTCGAATTTGATTTACTTCTTCCATGGATGTTGCTATGGGCTTTTGACACGATATATGTTTTCCAGAATTTAGCCCTGAAATAATTTGTGAAGCATGCAGATGTGTAGGGGATAGGAGTTCAATCGCATCTACAGAATCATCTTCCAAAAGGCTATCGTAATTTGTGTAGATTTGCGGATTTATTTGCCAATCTTTGGCTTTTGAGATTGCTCGAGTTTCATCGAGGTCACAAAGAGCAACTATCTCGCAGTCTGGGTGTTCTAAATAGCCTGGAACATTAAGTTGTGAAATTGTTCCGCAACCCACTATTGCCAATCTGATTTTTGACATCAACTTCACCTTCCAATCGGTTGAATCAATTTTTACTTTTGTGTCATATTACTATTTATAACAAATAAACCTAA
>VFFY01000250.1 GCA_009392675.1 SAR202 cluster bacterium
CGATATTGGATGATTCTATTAATCTCCATATCCCGTCAACTAATCCCGGCATATTCAAGTCTTCACAGACAATTCCAATTAGTCTTTTTTCCCATTCTTTGACAGATTCAATGTTCGAAGCACCATTTTGAGAACTCTTGCTAAATAAAATATAGTGTCTACGCAATTTATTAAGAGCCGTTTCGCACGCTTTTAATGAGGTGAATGTGAAATTTATCCTCGTCCGATACTTAGCAGTCATACAAAGATAACGAAATGCCAACGGATCGATTCCTCTCTCTACGAGGTCAGGTATTATGAAAGCATTACCGGCCGACTTGGCCATTTTCACACCATCGGCTAGTAAGTGCTGACCGTGGACCCAATGATTCACTACCTGGGAGCCGGTATATCCTTCACTTTGGGCAATTTCCCCTTCATGGTGGGGAAATATATTGTCCACACCACCGGTATGAACATCTATATGTTTACCTAGGTATTTGATCGACATTGCAGAGCATTCAATATGCCAGCCTGGAAACCCGTCGCCCCAAGGGCTAGCCCATTTCAACGTCCTTCCTTCCTCAGCCTTCTTCCAAAGGGTAAAATCTCGAGGATCTTTTTTTAACGGGTCCGATTCAATCCTGACAGCTTCCTGGAGTTCAGATTCATGAATATTACCCGACAAATTCCCGTAAGTCGGAAAAGAATTAATATCGTAATAAATATTGCCCTCTACTTCATAGGCAAGGGTCGATCGAAGCAGTGAATCAATGATTTCAATCATCTCATTGACGTGTTCGGTTGCCTTGGGGAATTCATTGGCAGGCAATATATTGATGGTTGATTCATCATCCAGAAACCGCTGGGTATAAAACTGTGCTATTTGGGCTGGAGTCTTACCTTCTGCTATAGCGGCCGCTATTACTTTATCCTCGCCCTGTTCAAGAACTTCCTGCCTCATATGTCCAACATCGGTTATGTTCTTTATATGGGTCACTTCATGACCAAGAACTTGCAATGTCCGGCGAATCCAGTCGGCCATCAAATAGGATCGAAGATTTCCGATATGGGCGTCTCGGTATACTGTCGGCCCACATGTATAAACACTGAATTTACCTTTCTCGTGTGGTACTAAGGCAGATCTTTTTCTTGTGAGAGTGTCATATAGCTCTAACACCCGCACCTCCTCGTTTGTATATTTAAATTTTTCTAACCCGCTAACTCAATTGTAGTACTCTTAGCATATTAGTTGAACCTGGCACGCCGATAGGTGTCCCGGCGACTAAAACAACTGTCCCCTTACTCCCCTCTGCCATAAATTTCCGAGCTTCTTTTTCTCCAACGGTAAAAAATTCATCCACGTCAGTAGGAGTATCAACCATAATTGGATAGACTCCCCACCTTAGCGTCAGGACTCTACACACTTCTTCCCATGGAGTTAAGGCTAATATCCGTGATTCTGGCCGGTATCGTGACACCCGTCCTGCAGAATTTCCTGACTCGGTGAACGCGATTATGAACTTTGAACCAAGCAAGTTTGAAGTCTGGCAGGCCGCGTAACTTATAACGTCATCAGTCTTGGACTCCAATTGAAGAAACCGTTCCTCCATCATTTTGTGATAGGGCAATGCTGCCTCTGCCTCCCTGGAAGTATTGACCATGATCTTCACAGCTTCGATGGGAAATTTTCCTATAGAAGTTTCCCCTGACAACATGATCGCGTCCGATCCGTCAAATACAGCGTTAGCAACATCAGTCACTTCTGCCCGAGTGGGGGATGAAGAATGAACCATAGATTCAAGCATTTGGGTTGCTGTTATCACAGGTTTGCCAGCAGAATTGCTTTTGCGAATCAACTCTTTCTGGACCACTGGAACTTTGTACAGAGGGATTTCTACACCCATGTCTCCTCTGGCAACCATCAGAGCATCGCTAGCGGCCACCACCTCATCCAGGTTATCTATAGCTTCAGCCCTCTCAACCTTCGATATTATCAGCGGCTTTTTCATACCGTTCTCACGAAGGATTGATCTAGCAGTCCATATCTCTTCTCTGCGAGTCACATTGGACAAAGCCACAAAATCTGCCCCGAGTTCAGCTGCAAATTTAAGGCATTCTATGGTTTTTTCATCAGGGAATTTTTGGGATGGGGCACGACCGGGGGTCACCACACCTCGTCTCTCCGTCAACCTTCCGCCCCGAACAACAGTGCAATTTACATTATCACCAGATATATCATCAACAATAAATTCTATGTTCCCGTCATCTACTAAAATAGTGCCACCTATTGCAGCGTCTAAATGAATGCCAGGAGGAGCAACAGTGACCAGGTTTTTATCACCAACAAGGTCATCACTGGTTAAAGTGATCTTATCCCCTTCTTGTAGTTCCAAAGCCCCAGGATCGGTAGGTCCAGTACGGTATTTAGCACCTGGTACATCCACCATTATGCCCACTGGTACACCTAGCTCTTCAGAGACTTTTCTAACCCTGTTGAAAACAATCTCATGGACACTTTTTTCACCATGGGACATGTTAAGGCGGGCCACATTCATACCAGTTTTAATCAATTCTGTTAAAACTTCCTCAGTATCGGAGGAGGGACCCAGGGTGCAAACAATTTTTGTCTTAGGTTTACCTTGATAAAGATCCACCGGATTCGTATAGGACATATAAACCTTTTTGAATTTATCTTCATCCAGTATTTTTCAGGCAAGTTTACATAACTATACATTAACACTCCAACCGTGCCTAACTTGTACCTATGGATTTAAGTAAAAATATGATCCCATATTTCCCAAATTTGCCTGAAACACCTGGTTCAATTACAGTTCTTCCAAAGGATACTTGGTGAAATATGTATGACGTGTCTTTGCTTTTAAATCTACAAACGCTAGACAGGTCCATTTCTAATATACGAAAGGATCTATCAGATACTGAGGCATCTCTTAGTGACGATAGTGCCGTCCTTAAAGCAGGAAACATATTCCAACAGATTTCGGCCGCCCACCAAACAGTTAATAAAAATCAGAGAGAAATCGAACGAGAAATACAGCGATTAGCTGACCGGAAGAATTCCATTGAGTCCAAAATTTACGCCGGTGAAATAAATAATCCAAAAGAGTTGACCGCCCTGCAGGACGAAGTAGGTAATTTGAGCGATTTAATCGATTCTAAAGAAGAAGTGTTACTCGCTTGTATGGAAGAAACCGAAAGATACGATCAAGGTCTAGAGAAAGCTACAACACAGTTGGAAGACGCTGAGATTAATCACCAGGAAAAAGTAGTGAATCTTAAATCAAGACAGCAACAACTAATAGATCAGCTGAATGCAAAGGAACCAGCTCAACAAACTGCTCGCGAGATGTGTTCACCAAACCTTCTTCACATCTACGACAGGGTCGGTAAGGCAAACAAAGGTATAGCGGTCGCACTGGTGGAAAGTGATAGATGCTCCGAATGTCGTTTGTCTATTCCCAAAAAATTTCTACAAACGCTTAAAACGGCCAGTGAATTCGTATACTGCAATTCTTGCGGGAGAATACTTTGCAGAGCCATCTATAAATGAGGGTCATCGGATATTGCAATAATTTAGTGGATTCGTATCAAGAAGAGAGCGGTTTCGCCTCATCAGTCGGTAGTTTTTCGGATCAACACCACCATCAAATCAATTCGATAGTGCAAGATGAAGTTGTCCCTATTGGTTCTAGCCCAAATTTCAAAAGCCTCCTAGATCTGGTCGAGAAAGATTCCGCAGGCTATCTAATCGTAATTCCTGATGCTCGGCACATAGGATCTGACTTAGAGTCTGTGGCTAGGAATGTCATTTTGGTAGAGAAGGCTAATTCCTCATTTTATTGTTTAAATAATGATTATCCAGATGTGTTGCAAAATGCGCTTATACATATAAATGCACCCGGGGTTTCTGTTTCAAAAAGTAACAACATCAAAGATGGAATGCAAAATAGGGCAATGTCGGGGAAATCGTTAGGAAAACCTCCTTTTGGCTATCTCACCAACGAGTCAGGGGAATTTACAATCGCAGAATTGGAAGCCGTCGTGGTTCGGCAAATTTTTGAAATGTATGTGAACCAAGATATGGGCCTCAGAAAAGTAGTCCAATTCTTAAATGACTCAGATATTCGAACAAGGAGAGGCAAGTCATGGAATATAGTCACCGTACGGGATATATTGAAGAATTCCTCATACATAGGCACCTATCAACGGTTTGGATTGAGGCTTACTAGAAACCATGATTCCATCATAAATACAGACTTATTTAGAGCGGCTCAAGACAAGGTTAGGGAAAGAAGACAATATAAGGGATTCCCTACCCTTGAACCTTATTTGCTTTCTGGTTTGTGTCAGTGTGGATATTGCGGCAATACCATGATGGGGGTCACTAGAAAACAAAATTGGAGAAGGCAAGGTGGAGAGAAGGTCAGAAATAAGTATCGGTATTACCAATGTCAGTCAAAGAGCAATCAGGGAACCTGTGGCTACCATACTTGGACCACCGGTAAACTGGAAGCTAGAATCCTTAAAATGTTAACCACGATGGTAAAAAACGGGAAATTAGAGGAAAGCGTCTCAGGTCAAAAAGGGGAAGTGAAACTCCGTTTGGCTGCCGAAAATAGATTCACTAAAGTAGTAAGCGCAGAGAAAAGGTTTGTGGAATTCATGAAAAAAACAGCCCGGGGAGAATCTGTAGTAGGAAGATTGGAGCTTTATCTTCAAGCCTTAGACAACGCCAGGGAACAGGCTTTCATAAGTTGCAGTCCAGAAAAAATTGCAGCCTTAATCGGGTCCTGGAATGAGCAATCTTTTACTGGGCAACAAGCCTTCCTTAATGAATACATATCCCTTATTACTGTCAAGGATAGGTCGGTGAAAATTTCCCTATAACAGTCAAGGGTTCGACAAAATTAAAAATGGTAAAATAGAGCTAGGTTTGAGGGGAATGGACGGCCGCTGGGTGTAGATACACCGAGAGGAAAGTCCGAGCTCCACTCGGAAGGATGCCCGTTAACGGCGGGGCGGGGTGACCCGACGGAAAGTGCCACAGAAACAAACCGCTGCAAAGCAGTAAGGGTGAAAAGGTGAGGTAAGAGCTCACCGCGTAATTGGTAACAGTTGCGGTCCAGGCAAACCCCATCCGGAGCAAGGCCTAATAGAGGTCTATAAGGTTCCGAACCTGACCTGGGTTGGCCGCTTGATCTTATCGGCAACGATAGGACTAGATAGATGGTCGTCGCTCAGCCTATTTGGCTGACTACAGAACTCGGCTTACAGTTCCCCTCAACCGACCTTAACAAGGCTATATGTAAATAACGGCATGCTTAAAATGTTTAATGAGATATATCTATGCATCCTTTGTGGCGCGTCCACTATTTCAATCAAATGTAAGACGATCTGTACCAACTGCGGATTCACAACAGACTGTTCGGATCTACAGTGAATATCACTGCCTACCTGCAATTCCATTGTTCCCCTATTTCTAGTTACCTAAATGTGTTTCTATGTCTATAATTCTTTCGTACAAATGGACTCTGTAGCTACATTAAAAAAGACGATGGTTTAATTTGAGAAAGTATTCTCACCCGCGGCCTATAATTCTGGCCCTAATATTTGCTGTAGCTGCCGGACTTCTACTTTCCTGTGGAGGATCAGAGGAAGAGGTACAGGAATGCGAGAAAGTGTTTAATGCTGCTGAAGGAACATGGGAATGTGTAGAGCAATCCGGGAATGGTGATGCCACCAAGGAAGTTAATACGACTAATGAGAATACCAGTGTAGCGGCCGAACCTACCCCGGTTCCCACCCCAGTTATTACAAATGACACTGCAGCCGGAAAAGAACTTTGGGTCTATCTCACTAAATGCATTTCAATAGAGGATGAACACCTCATGGTGAATACTGCCACTAAGGGAAATTGGCTGATTACCCCAACAAAAGACTCTCCACAAGAATTCGGCACCTGGCTAATAAAACCCTCAGGTGAGCTTGTGCCTCACAACAGCAAGGCAGAATTATGGAACGCTTATTTGAAAGGGAATTGTGATAACAACATAATGTCACCCGCCGCAACCGACGTAATAACCCAGACTGATGCATCCACTGTGCTTTGGACTCAATTGGCAAAATGCCACCCGGAGATGCCGGTCTCTATGTTAATAGCTCAAAGAAGTCAGCAGACAGGGGATTGGGTCATTGTATCTGATCCCAATTATGCGATGGATGATTACGGTGTATGGAGTGTAAAACGAGACGCCACAATAAAACCATTGAATGATCGGGCAAAAGAAGTTTGGGCGGCTCTTTCCTTATCACAAGGGTCATTAGGTAATGCTTCCAATACAGCGGAGGTCGCCGCAGCCTGTACCCCGGTTATACGAAACGAACAAGAGGCAAATGACAGGATGTATTCATATCTCTCGTCCTGTTATCCGGAATTACGTCAGGCTGAGATGATAACTACAAGAGACCCAATGAAACATGTATGGCTGGTTGTAACCAACGAACCCTCAGCTGATAACACGACAGAATGGAAGAAGTCTATCTGGTCGGTCGATGGTGATGGAAGGGTCCTGCCGAAAAATTCCAGCTCCGCCGCGACTATGGGGATTATCGATGCGGGTAACTGTTAGCCCAGCAGGCCAAGTTACAAAATAATTCGATGTATCCCCTAGCAAAACTCTTCCCAGTGCCGCTTAAAAGATTTCAGGGCCAACCAAGTATCGGCCTTGCAAATGACGGTCTGAAACTCGAGTAATTAACGCTCCAGGGTCTGCCGGTACCAAAAAGTACACCG
>VFFY01000251.1 GCA_009392675.1 SAR202 cluster bacterium
GAAATCAGCCAATTGCATAGCCTTTTTAAATGTAGAATACGGAGCAAGCGGGGCCTTCCCGTTTTTTGGAAATGCACTCTCTTCCCCTCCTCCCGCTAAATGCTCAATTATTATAGGAATTTGGGGAAATTCAGATACGAGCTCTGCAAATTGATCAGACGCGAAATCGTCTACGGAACCCATACAACTAACAACCATGTCAAGTTCAGCAGCTTTTCGCCAAATGGCAAACTGGTCTGGTCCTGGAGAACGAGTAGTGGTTGTGAGGCGAACACCCACAGCTCCCTTTTCCTTATGTTCTTCCAATTTCCTTATCGAATCTTTCTTATCAGAATCTACTATGACAATTACGTTGAATTTTCCTGGAAACCTTTGGACACACTCGTATAAGTAACTATGGTCATACGTTCCATGTTCTGGCCGACCATGCTGTATTAGGACAGCATGATCCACCTGGTTCAGAGTCATCTGGTGCAACAACATTTCCACGGGTTCAAACCAGTTAACTCCAGCATGGGTGTGAGTATCCACGACGGTCATTAAAAACTCCAACTTATCAATTTACCGATTTTGGTAAGTGGTATATCCTCATTAAGTTTTCAGGTTCATATCAAGGAATACTAGGAGTAGGATATGCCAAAATTTGTTTTTATGCCGCCGCAGGATGATCTCAAGCGTGAGTTTGCTGCCAGACTTTCCGACACTTTGCCAGAATATGATGTTCACTCTCCTGAAACAGATGCGGATGCTATAGGAGTTATCAAAGATGCGGATGCCGCTATGGGATGGATACCTCCTGAAGCTCTTGAGGTGGCTTCCAAAATCCAGTGGTTACACAATCCTGACGCTGGACCCTTTTTTGGATATTACTACGAAGATCTCTGTAAGCATTCCCTAACGATTACAAATCCTAGGGGAATCTATTGGGATCACATCTCCCACCACATCCTAATGTTTATATTGGCTTTATCTCGAGGACTCCCATGGTATATGGACGCAAAAAGGGCACGTATCTGGGATAAAGACGCCAGAAAAACACCTTATGTTTTTCTGGGAGATTCGACTGCTTTAATCAATGGAGTCGGTGGAATAGGTCATGAAACGGCGAGATTATGTCGCGAACTCGGGATGCGGGTGATCGGAATTGACCCGAGACAAGAATATAAAATTGAAGGTGTAGAGATGCACCAGCCTGAATCTCTTGCCGAACTTCTTCCTCAAGCCGATTTTGTGATCACCACAGTACCGCACACACCTGAGACAGAGTTTACATTCAATAAAGATACTTTCGGCCTTATGAAGAAAACCTCGTATTTTATAAATATAGGTAGAGGTATGGTCTGCAAGTTAGATGACCTAGCTGAAGCGGTGGAAAAAGGAGTTATTGCGGGATGCGGACTTGACGTTTATGAAACAGAACCTTTACCTTCAGAACATAAACTGTGGGGTCTAGATAACGTTCTCATGACGCCTCACATTGCAGTGGCAGACGCAGAGAATTTATCTGAACGAAGATATCAGATACTGATAGAAAATGCCCGGCTATTTCTGGATAACGATGAACTGAATAATATCGTTGATAAAGAGAAATGGTTCTAATAACCAAGCAAAAAAGAGGAAATCAATGACTAACTTGAGACAGAATAGAGCAAAAAAGAATTTAAGTGATGGGAAGATAGTATCAGTTCCTATGGGGCCTATGAATGGAGACTTAATAGAGCATTTTGGCCCTTTGGGATTTGACGCAATGTGGCTAGAAGGAGAGCACGGCCCTGTGGATTTCAACAATATTCCCGATTTAACAAGAGCCTGTGACCTCTGGGATATGACTCCTATCGTGCGAGTTCACCAAAATGAACCGGCCACCATCTACAGAACTTTCGATCTTGGCGCCCAAGCAATCACAGTCCCCCACATAAATACCAAAGAAGAGGCTCTTTCAGTGGTGGATTCTGGTAAATTCGCCCCAATAGGAAACAGGGGCTCCTTCACCAGTAGGCAGGGGATAGGAGTCGATGACTATTTCAGCCAAGCCAATGATCAAACCATGCTGATCATCTTGATCGAAGACATAATTGCGGTCAATAACCTCGACGAAATACTTGAAGTTGAAAACATTGATGTATTCTTTGTGGCCCCAGGAGATTTAGCCCAAACAATGGGCTATCCCGGAGGAGCGGGCCGTAGGGAAGTAAAAGAAGTTGTGGAAGGTGCCATCAAAAAAATCAGTTCGTCAGGTAGAATTGCAGGTACACTAGCCGGAACCGATGCAGTAGGAAGATATATAGATTTCGGAGCCCGATTTTTCTCATTCAGTTATCTCCCATGGTTAGCCGAAGGGGCAGAAAAATTCCACGAAACTGTAACAAAAGCGACCGAATAAAAAAACTCCATACTGATTTTTCAAGGGAAGTACCCGTGCAGAAATTCATAACTTTTGGGGAAACCATGGTCCAGTACAATGCCGAATACACTGGTGCATTTGACCCCGAGAAAAAATATTTCCCTGATGTGGCAGGTGCCGAATCTAATGTTGCAATTAACCTCTCTAAAATAACCAAAAACCACGCTGAGATTTTCTGGGTCAGCCGACTTGGCAGAGATGATGCAGGTAGGCTAATCCAAAAAATTATTTCGCAACATATCAAAATTGACGCCCCTATTTATTTTGGTGAGAAAACGGGAATTTCCTATTTAAACCACCATACAGACGGTCAGCACATAAAAACGTATTTCAGAAAAGGAAGTGCGGCAAGTGAGATACCGTTCGAGCAGGTGAAAAAGCACTTAAAAAAAGCGGACATGTTGCATATTACAGGGATCACACCAGCACTCAGTAAGACAAACTTAGAAACTGTGGTTAAGTCCCTAGAATTCTGTGATGAAATGGATATCCCTGTTTGTCTAGATGTTAATTACCGGGAGCAACTTTGGAACCCAACTGAAGCCAAAAACACATTAGAAAAACTTTTGCCATTCATATCTATATTCAAAGTGGGGCTCGATGAGGCCGAAACCATCTGGCAGCTAAATCTTTCAGCGGAGGAATATGCTGCTCACTTCCATAAAAGACTCGGTACACTAACTATCGTGACAGAAGGCGAATCTGGGGCAGTGCTTTTTAATGGAACCAACCACATTCGTGAACCCAGCATCGAAATCAAGGTTATAGACCCCGTTGGTGCCGGCGACGCGTTTGTTGCTGGTTTTCTCGGCACCTTAATTCGGCAAAATATTCCCTTGCGTGATTTCCTTCACGCCAAGTATGAAAGCCAGATAGAGACATTAACCAAGGCATTGAAAGTAGGGAATATCTGCGGAGCCCTCACCTGCACCAAAAAAGGGGATACTGCTGCGATGCCCACACTCACGGAAATTGAGGGTTTCGTCGGATTACTTTGACCTATCTATACCCTGCAAACTTATCGTCAGTTAATATGTAGTCAAAATAACCAAAAACGGAGTCAATCAATGTACAGAATCAGACGTGTTTACAGAACCAAGCCTGGCGAAGCAGGTAACGTTGCAAAACTTGTCTATCAACAGGCAAAAATTTATCGAGATTCAGGGCACAGGGGTGAATTCACTGTTTCATACAATGGATATACGCTTCCAGGTGAACAAAATATCGTCGTATTAGAATGGTTTGATGATGCAATCATGTCTCCCGGCAGGGAAGGAAATAACATTCCTAAGGAAGCAATGGAAGCGGGGGCCAAATATAGACCTCTTCTCGAAGGCCAACACATAGAATTTTATGAAACTGTTGATCCATCCCTGATGGGCGATTAACCCCAAATAACTAACAATATAGACATATACATGCCTACTAAATTCCAAACCGGTCATACTCCTTCAAATCACGTTAAAGCACCCGACGGTTCAGAAATAAGGCTATTTCACGAAGTGAAAGGAGGCGGGTTAAGCGAGTGTACTCTTGCCCCTGGACTAACTTCTAGTTCTATATCCCACAGAAGTGTCGAAGAAATATGGTTTTTTACTGAAGGTTCTGGTTTGGTATGGCGCCAACAGGGGGATGTGGAGGAAACGGTAAAGGTCGAGCGTGGGGTGTCCCTTACTATCCCAAAGCATACTAAATTTCAATTTAGAAACATCGGTAAGAAACAGCTTAAATTTATTATTCCCACTATGCCTCCATGGCCAGGCCAGGCCGAAGCGAAACCAGAAGTAGGCCCATGGCCGACAAGCTTTTAAAATAACAAGGAGTACCAGCCATGACTTCATCTTTTGATATTCATTCTGATGCATTCACAGAAATACTTAATGAGGACTCTTCTGTTGAACACATAGCAACAGGATTTGCATTCACTGAAGGACCAATATGGGTGGGCGGATGTCTCCTTTTCTCAGACATTCCGAATAGCAGGATTGTTAAATACCACGTTGAAGAGGAAGGGGCAAGTATATCTACATACAAATATCCAAGTGGCAATTCAAATGGCTTAACACTTGATCATGACGGTAACTTAATAGCTTGTGAACATACCAATCGGCGTTTATCCCTGACTGACTCCAATGGCAATATAAAAGCTGTAGCCACTCGATACAAAGGGAAAAGATTAAATAGCCCGAACGATGTGGTTGTGAAATCAGACGGTTGGATTTACTTCACCGATCCTCCATATGGTTTGATGAATAGAACTCAAGGAAAAGAATTAGATTTCAACGGTGTTTTTAGAGTTTCGTCAAACGGTACGGGACTAGAACTATTGATCAAAGACATGACAGGCCCGAACGGGATAGCCTTTTCCCCCGATGAAAAAAAATTATATGTGGCCGATTCAATGGAAAAATTTATCAATGTGTACGAGATTGATAATGAGGGCTATCCAGTCAATGGTAAGCAATTTGCAGATTTGGACACGGGTGAAGAAGGAGTCCCAGATGGAATGAAAATTGATACCGAAGGACGAGTTTACTCAACTGGACCAGGGGGGATATGGGTATTTTCAAAAGAATCCCAACTACTGGGAAAAATACTTATGCCAGAAATTCCAGCAAATTGCGGCTGGGGAGAAGATGGTCATACCTTGTTCATGACGGCTAGAACAGGGCTATATAAAATTAGGCTAAATTCCAAAGGAGCTGCATCGCTTCCCATAAACAAAAACTAAACTAGTAAAAGAACACAACATGACCAATTACGACATAGTCATCAACCAAGCTCACGTAATGGACCCAGAGTCAAGACTTGACCAATTACAAAATGTGGGTATATCTCAAGGGAAGATAGCGATGATCAGTGACTCACCATTACATGGTGAGCAGGTGATAGATGCTCCAGGGCAAATATTATGTCCGGGATTTATTGATTTGCATTGTCATCCCCAAGATACTCAAATTTTTGAAGTGCAAGCATTAGATGGTGTTACAACTACCCTCGAACTTGAAGTAGGAACAAGTGACATAGAGCATTTTTATTCCAAATGGAAAAACCAGTCACCTATAAATTTTGGTGCAAGCATCGGTCATATACCAGTTAGGATGAAAGTAATGAATGATCCTGGGGTATTTCTACCCTCAGGAGATGCCGGCAGAAAACCGGCAAGCAACCCACAAATAGTAGAGATGCAGCACCTTATAAGGGAAGGCCTAGAAAAAGGGGCTCTGGCAGTAGGTTTCGGGCTAGATTACACAAGAGGTGCTAGTCGATGGGAAGTCATACAGATGTTTAAAGTTGCAGCGGAATACGCTGCCTCCTGCCATGTGCATCTCAGAGGCAAAGGCCATTTGGAACCATCTAACGCTATAGAGGCCTTGGAAGAAGTTATAGCAGCTACAGCAATTACAGGGGCCCCTCTACATGTAGTCCATTTAAATAGCACGGGCATGAGAGCTGTTCCACAACTTTTGGATATGATTTCAGGGGCAAATCAGTCGGGTCTAGATGTCACTACCGAGTGCTATCCATACACTGCTGGGATGACAAAGATCGAATCAGCATTATTTGACGATGGATGGCAAGAGAATTACGGCATCGACTATGAACAACTTATGCGGCCTGATACGGGCGAATATTTAACTGCTAAAACATTCTCAGAGTATAGGGAAAGTGGGGGCTGGATAATAACGTTTTCGACTCCGGAGGAATCGATGAAAGCTGCTGTAAAAAGTCCCTTAACCATGATTGCAACCGATAGTATTATTGAGGATGGGAAAGGGCATCCGAGGACAGCCGGCTCTTACACAAAAGTGCTTGGAGAACATGTGAGGGAAAACGGTGATTTAGACCTAATGTCCGCTCTTTCAAAAATGACTATCATGCCCGCTAGAAGACTTCAGGGCCGAGCTCCAGCCTTCTTGAACAAAGGTAGAATAAAACAGGGAGCAGACGCTGACATAGTAGTTTTTGACCCACTGACTGTAAAAGACCAATCGACCTACACAGACCCGATCAAACCGCCTATAGGTCTAAACCATGTGATTGTTAATGGGGTTCCTGTGGTATCCAACTCAAAATTAGAAGAAGGCGCATTGCCTGGCAAGGGCATTCGCGCAAAAATCAAATGATCGGGAGAGCAAAATGGCCGTTTATTCAATAAGTAGCATTAATGTTAAAGATTGGGAAACCTACGAGAAATATATGAAAAAGGTTCCGAGCATTATCGAGAAATATGGTGGGAAATATCTAGTACGGGGAGGAGAAATTTTGGCAGATGACACTACTTGGCAACCCAAAAGAATAGTCATATTGGAATTCCCCACACGGAAAGATATGGATAAATTTAGTAATTCAGAGGAATACAAACCAGTAGCCGCTTTGAGGCATAAAGCAGCCGACACCGAAGGATTCGTCGTATTAGGATATGACGGCTAATGAGCTGGTTGAGGAATCACGATAGAGAAATCCTCACCAATTTGGCTAAACTTTATCACGAGTTCAACATCGGTACTGCCTACCCCTGATAACCCCTCCATACCAAATACTTCTGAAAGGAATTGCCCACCGTTACTTAGAGAAAATTCGGAGATGATTTTGGAAATTTCGTAGCTGTCAGAATCTACCTCCAAATTCACCTTCCATTTTTCAGGGGAGAATCTTCGAGCCTCCTCTTCGGTGGCGATTAATTCGAATAATGGGGTGACAGAACCAACCGGTCCACTATCACTAAATAAAAAAGTGATTTTTTCTTGCGTTGTCAAAATATCGCTTCCACTAAAATCAGATTTCAAAAAAGAATCCCCGACAGATTTCAAAAAATCATCTGATATATGTCCGATAGCCAAGTTTTGACTATCTTTCCATTCCTCTAAAGAAGATTCTCTAGTATAGATATTATCTCCCGATTTTGCAGATTCCACATACAATCCTATTCCTAACAAATTGGCTTCAAATTTAGATATGGAGGCGGAAGAAGTTACAGCTCCCGATGCTGAAAGTGGTACCCCAACCAAAATACCTCCAGCATCAACACGAGCAATACCTTCAAGAATATATTTAAACGAATTTACTTTAGAAATAGAGTCCAACGTTTTTTCCTGAAGAGTTTTGTCTTCAACTTCAGGTTTGAGTATTTCTCTAATATTTACAGGGGTCACTGTCGGTATAGGAACGGAGGTGGCAATGGGTATCGGTGATGGGCTCAGAACGACAGAATGTTTATTTTCAGCAGCAGCAACAGGAACAATTACCACTACAGATGTTGGCTCCTGAGTGGGTGTAATAGGTTCCGCTTCCTCCGACTCCACCAAAAAACATCCTGGAATGATAAGGATCACAAGAATACACATACATGTATGGCTTAAAGATCGGATACTCATCATCGGCAAAAGGCCGCGCGCTACCCAGCTGCCTCAGGATTCAAACAGGCAGGCATCGGTTCTCCTATGAGGTGTGAAATAACATTATCGGCTGCCATCAAGCCCATTCTTCTAAGCGTGGCCGCGCTGGCACTAGCGATATGAGGGGTAATAATGACGTTCTCCATGTGGAGCAAAGGATCATCCGGTGATATTGGTTCAGGTAAAGTAACATCCAAAGCTGCTCCTGCTATTTTCCCAGCGGTTAAGGCTTCTCGTAGGGCATCTGGGTCTACTGTCCCTCCTCTGGAAGTATTTATTAAAAAAGCGCTCTCATTCATCTTTCCAATTTCTTTTGAACCAATAAATCCTTGAGTTTCCGGTCCGAGGGGAATATGAACAGATACATAATCGGATGCGGACAAAAGTCTATCCAAATCAGAAACCCACTTAAGTCCATACATATCTTCAACATCTGGTTTACGTGTTCTGGAGTGATAAAGGATCTCCATATCAAATCCTCTTGCCCGTTTGGCGACCGCTGTACCTATCAAGCCCAAACCAACCAGCCCCAAAGTTTTACCGTACACATCGGTACCTAAATATGGCGTCTGATCAAAAATCTTCCATTCCCCCGCAATAACCTTTCTGTTGGAGCGGGTTACTTGACGAGCTAAAGAAAGTATCAATCCCATCGTAAAGTCGGCGCACGACTCATGTAATATCCCCGGGGTATTACCTACAAGAACACCGTTTTTAGTTGCTGATTCCAGATCTATATTGTCAATTCCTATTGCTCTAGTTCCCACAACTTTCAAACGATCGGCAGCGGAAAACACTTCGTCATCCATGATGTCATTAGACTCGATCATCATTCCATCACACTCTTGTGCTTTCTGTATAACCAATTCCTTTGGTGGAGGTGTTGGTTGATCCCAGATCTCCACTTCAAAATTTTGTTGCAACTTGGCAATTGCATCTGGGACTATAATTCTAGTAACAAATACTTTCTTTTCTAGCATATATAAATCTCCTATCCATCACATGCTCGGGCGAAAAAGTATACACCTATACATTAAATACTAAACTGGCATTGAAGTTTATGTCTTGCGCTGGTGGAGTTAGTGCCCCAAAATCTTATTGATGCGTGAGTAATTTCGCATCGCACAGGAAATATCGCTCCTTAATGAAAGAATCTTCACAACAAAATATTTCATATAGATGGGTAATGCTCGCAGGTGTTTGGCTTGCCTACTTCTCATTTGGGGTAGTGCAAGGCGGCATACCTCCTCTAATTGGTCCGGTTAGTCAAGACCTGGGCTTAAGCCGTACGACGATGGGCACTGTATTGGGGGCATGGCCACTAATTTATATATTGACTGCAATTCCAGCCGGGGCTTTATTAGATAGATTCAATCTGAAATTCACAATTATGATTGGAGTTATCTTTATTGGTATTTCCGGACTCCTTAGAGCCATAGCCATCGATTACAAAACGATACTTTTTGCGGTAATGGTATTTGGTTTAGGTGGCCCGTTCGTATCGATTGGCGCACCAAAATTAATTAGCACATGGTTTTCTGGATCCGACCGGGGCCGTGCAATGGGGATATATCTTACTGCCCCTGCCGTCGGGCGGATACTTGTGTTATCAGCTACCAACAGTCTCCTAATGCCTCTTTATAATAATAGTTGGAGATTAACTTTATTGACACTGGCCGGCGTGGCTTTTATTACAGCAATAATCTGGATATTAATTGCCAAAGACCTTAAACCTGACAACCAAAATCCCAGTGATAAAAAAGATCTCTTAGCAAGTATGAAAACTTTCCCCGATCTAGTTAGAGTGAGAGAAGTACGTTTAATTCTAATCATCGTACTTGGAATGTTTTTATTCAATCACGCAACTAATAATTGGCTTCCTGAAATACTGATTCAAAAAAGTTTGAGTTCATCAAAAGCCGGGTTGTTAGCAGCAATACCGGTTGCTACGGGGGCAGTCGGTGCAGCAATAATCCCACAGTTCGTGAAACCCAAGGCACATAAAAAAATTGTTTTTACCCTTTTTTGGATCGCCGCCGCCTGTACTATCTGTTTAATCTATTTTGAAGACCCTCTACTTTTGAGTGTCCTCATCATTCTGGGGTTTGCATCAAGAGGCGTTATGCCAATCATCATGCTTACATTAATATCTATGGTAGGGGGTGAAAAAACAGGTGCGGCTGGGGGACTCTACTTTACAGCAGGAGAAATAGGTGGGGTACTAGGTCCAATTTTATTAGGGTTTTCTGCTGATATATTCAACAGTTTTACCCCTGGATTATTTTTTCTTTCCTCTTTATGTATTGCCCTATCATTTGGATCAACAATTATTACCATAAAAACCTAATCTAATCATTATCAATTATCAACCAACATAGAATTAATTAAAGCGTGGTCAGGGACACCATTAGTTTTATAACGAATAGCTCCAGATTGGTCAAAAATTATGAAAGTTGGTACCAATTTTCCATCGTATTTGCTATATAAAATCTTGCCAACATGGTTTTGCACTTCTAGCCTAACAAATATTACCTTCTGGCCCAGTTGCGCTTCCAACCTGTCAACGGCAGGTTTCATAGATAGACATCCAATTCAAAGATCAGAATGTAAATAGAGCAATACGGGACGACCAGAATTTTGCAATGAGTCCCAACCAGAAATATCCTTTAACTCATCAGAGGAGCTCGTCAAGTAATTCTGGAAAAATACTACACCTAGCATAAGAATTAGAACCGACAATAATGCAATTTTAATAGAAAAAGTGCGGTAGACCAACAAGAAAGTTATGGTCAAAATGAAAAGAGAAACCAATATGTATGAATATTGATTTAAGAAAGTAAACATAACTTGAATCAAATAAAAACGGGTCGCCCAAAAGCGACCCATTTCATTACTTTGTTCAAGCTAATCCAGCTACGCAGCAACCATATCGTGCCCGCAGCACATCGGTGACTTGATTTTGCCACAACCGTTGGTACATTCTGCTACACCAACTGTCGTACCATCATCCTTCTCAATATTTACATGGGTCAATTCTGTTCCACATTTCCCACAAGTAATAGGATGTACTTCCATGCCGCAATCACCACAACTATATTTCGCCATTATATTCTCCTTAATTCACAATCATTAATAAAACAGTATCGGCTAACTGACGTTCACCACAAAGAGTCTATCGTTCACTAAAAACACTGTCAATCAACAGAAAAGGAAACTCTATATATTGAATAGATTCAATTAACAAAGTATAGTTTCGACCCAACAAAAGACCTCTAGCTAAACTATGTTTTTGTAATCAGATAACGAGTACTTCAAGGAGAAAGTAATGGCAACCAAACCTTTACGAGTGAGTTATGGCGAGTACACATATGAAAATGTTCCTGGTTGGGCTCCTTTACCAAGCGGGTGGGAATGGAATCACGTGGTGGGGGTTTGCGTTGATAGTCAAGATCGTATTTTCGCCTACAACAGAAGCGAGCACCCAATGATTGTATTGGATAAAGAAGGTGCTATTTTAGCCACGTGGGGTGAGGATAGTTTCTCGTCCGCACATCACGTACAAGTTGGGCCAGCCGATTCCATATGGACAACCGATATAGGTGACCATACTGTACGCAAGTGGTCGGCTGAAGGCGAACAGTTGATGATGTTGGGTACCCCAAATGAACCCGCTCCTGAGCAAAGCGGGGAGCCCTTTAATAAACCCACTGACATAGCTTTTGGTCTTGACGGCTCCATCTATATTTCTGACGGATACGGTAACTCCAGAGTTCATCATTACACCCCTGAAGGAAAGTTAATTGGGTCATGGGGAGAAAGAGGAACTGGACCCGGACAATTTATGATTCCACACGGCGTTGAGGTAGACCCCTCTGGTCTTGTTTATGTGGCAGACCGTGAGAACAACCGAATTCAGATTTTTACATCATCGGGACAATATGTCTCAGAATGGAAAGGAGTTCACAGACCGAATGAGATTTTGCATGGTAATGACGGCGCAATGTACGTGGCAGAACTTGGCATGAGACAAGGAACCGGTCCTGATGCCGATGAAGTCACCGTTGTTACGCCTCATTCCGGAGTCAAAATTATGACAAAAAGTGGACAATGGCTAGGAGGATGGGGCGCGGACACCCATACAGCTGGTGACTTAGTGGCCGCTCACGCAGTTGGAATTGACTCCGAAGGAAGCCTGTATGTCGGTGAAACTTTGGACGGTGCCCGACTCCAAAAATTTGTTAGAGTTTAGAATTGTCAGTCCTCCGATTTTGGATATATTCTTCCCTTGCCGGAGGACTAGCTAAAACAAAACACACAAACGATAAAAACAGAAATCCCAAAATTATTTTAAAAGCTAGGTCGTAACTACCTTGACTGTCATAAATAGCCCCTGCTAATAAAGGACCGACTATCCCAGGAATAATCACTCCCTGTCGAATCAACCCATTTAGAGTCCCGTAATTTTTCATACCGAAAAGTTCAGTTACTGCCAGTGGTCCAAGGGCCCCGATACCCCCCATACCAAGGCCAAAAACTAATAATGAAATGAATATCAAAATAAAATTATCAGAAGAAAAAAATATGAAGGCCGCTACACCTATAACCTGAATCCCTACAACCATCGCATAGGCCCACCTAGCCGTAGTATTCTCACTAACCCTTCCAAATATGACCTTGGAAGCCACTCCACCAAATGCCAAAACAGTAAGACAAAGACCTATTTTGTCAGCTGAAAGTTGAATATCCTGCAAATGGGCTGCCAGTTGCGTGACCAGAGTGGTCCTTACAAACTGCTGTAAGGTCATACCGATCGCAATAAACCAAAATGCCCTTGTTAGCAAGGCTGATCGAACTGACAACCCCTCAAGCACTTTTTTCGAAGAATACTGATTAAGACCTCTCGGAGCCCAACGTTTATTTTGTTCCTTTAATACAAATTCAATACCATCTCTAACGAAAATAAAAGAAGCGATCGATAATATCCCCAAAACAATCGCGGTGAAAAGAAACCCGCTTCTCCAACCTCCAAAAGCAATAAGAAGAGTTAAAACTGGAATCGAAACCATTCCTCCAAAATTGTTACCTGCCGTAACAAATCCCATCATACGTCCACGAGTTTCTGGGAACCATAATTGGACCAAACGTCCAGTCGCTAATCCGGTACCAGGCGCTCCGGCAAAAATTAGGAGAGAGAAAAAATAAAATTGCCATAATTCAGCCATTATTGACCTGAGAAAAAGACCTACCGCTATAAACCCCAAGGAACCCGCCATTACATACCTAGATCCAAAAATATCTATGGTTCGACCAATTAAAGGTGAGAGAAAATGAGCTAATACCCCAAGTGTTAGGGCAAAGTTGATCTGAGTTCTCGTCCATCCAAATTCTTCTTGCAGAGGGACTATAAAAAGGCCAAACCCATATTGAGCAAACCCTATCGACCCTCCGATAGATAGAAAAGATACAGCTACTACTATCCATCCCTTGTAAATACCACGGGGTGCGTTTTCAGATGGGTTTTTGGTTACTTCAGAAGGCAACAGAAACTACGAATTGAAAATAAATCATCCCTGAAGATTAACATTTAATTGTTTAAGCCGGTATCTTTTTAATCTTAAAAGATTAGGAATCGTTTCATGCATAAACTCGTAAATTATGGGGGTAATGAGCAAGGTCAGAAATGTGAATATACCGGCACCTAGAATAATAATGAAGGCTAAAACTGTCACTGACCCTCTACGAAGGGCCAAATCCGTAATGTAGCTCATAATAGTCCTTTGGAGAATTTACTAATTTCATTCCATTAGCGATGATATGAGCATACTGATGGAAATTAGGTAACTTTTAATGAATATTGGTACATAAAACAAATTATATTTTAAAATAGTACGTTAATACATATTTACAGTCAATCACTTCGATTAGGAAACCAGACTAATTTTTAAGTATACGAATTTCATGACTTTTCATAACACCAAGACACTTTGAATAAATCGTCGGCTAATTCCAACAAAGGTCGTTCTACTTGGAACCCGTTAAATCCAATTAATGGATGGTGGGCAGTGGCAGTTTGTTTCAGCATATCAACCGCTCTTGTCGGGTTTAGCACCTATACATTCGCTTTGTTTGGTGATGAAATGTCGGCAGAATTTGGTTGGACCCGCACGCAGATCAACGCTTCGCTTTCCTTCCTAGCAATTGGCCAGATCCTAGGCCCTTTATTTGGCCGAATTATAGATCGTAAAGGACCGAGAATCATAGTCGCTTTATGCGTAAGCCTTACGGCTTCAAGTTACATCCTGAGGCCAATGATGACTGAGTTATGGCATTGGTACGCTTTGAGCTTTCTACAATATGCTGGATTCTCTGCCACAATGACCCCTGTCGGCCGAATTGTTGGATTATGGTTTCCTAACACAAGAGGCAGAGTCATGGGAATTGCCATGATGGGTAATAATTTTGGCGGGGTGGTTATGCCTGGAATTATCGGGGCGGTAATTGCTCTCGGGGGATGGCAATCCGGTTACTACCTACAGGGATTGTTAACTTCTTTGGTAGCAGTGGCGGTTCTTATAGCACTTAGGGAGCCGAAAATGGGACCACTAAACCTAAAAGTGCCGAGCAAGA
>VFFY01000252.1 GCA_009392675.1 SAR202 cluster bacterium
ACTATGATCGGCGATTTAGATTTGTCTGTGATAGATCAGATGCCAGTCGGAAGGAAACCTGTTCAAACATATGTTTATGAGCAGGATAAGCGTGAAGAAGTACATGGTTTTATAAGAAAGGAAATTTTGAAAGGTAGACAAGTATTCGTTGTTTGTCCACTGATTGAAGAATCAGAATCCTTACAGTCAAGGGCAGCTATTGAAGAGTATGAAAAATTGTCAAAAGATATTTTTCCTGAAATGAAAGTGGGATTGTTGCACGGAAGAATGAAATTGCCAGAGAAAGAGTCAGTAATGAACGAATTTCGGTCTGGGAAATTACATATTTTGGTGGCCACATCCGTAATCGAAGTGGGAGTAGATATTCCCAATGCCAGTGTAATGTTGATCGATGGTGCCGAGAGATTTGGGTTATCTCAATTACATCAATTCCGAGGCCGAGTTGGTAGGGGCGAACATCAGAGTTATTGCATACTGATGTCTGATAACCCGAGTGGTGATTCGAAAGAACGTATGGATATTTTACATAGAATAAATGATGGATTCAGGTTGGCAGATGAAGACTTGAGAATGCGGGGTGCTGGAGATTTAATAGAAGGCAGGAGACAGAGTGGGACTCCGTTCTTTCGAGTCGCAGATCCATCTGATGCGGACCTTGTGTCACTGGCGGGGATAGAGGCTTCCAAGGTTTTGAATTTAGATTACGAACTGTCCTCAGGAGAACACCAAGCCTTGAGAATTCAGCTTGATGAACGGCTTAAGGAACTGAGTATTACGTGACAACTATAAATTTGGACTCTGAATCAGTTTTCATGAAACCGAATTTTCATACATCATTTGGCGAAGTACATAGGGCAGGAGTCCATTGTGCCTATAATATTCATTCTCGATTTCAGTGTCTATACGCACCAAAACCTCAAACTTAATTACCTCACCGGTTTTTGAGGTGGCAGTAATTTCAATGGTGGAAGAAGGAGTGACATTATTTGCAACCCCAGGTATGTCATATGTTTCTGTTCCATCTAAACCAAGTGACACAGCGGTTTGTTCGTTTGTGAACACTAATGGCAAAACTCCCATTCCTATCAAATTCGACCTGTGGATTCTTTCAAAACTTTCGGCTATTACAGCCCTGACTCCTAGGAGCATAGGGCCTTTAGCGGCCCAATCTCTCGAACTGCCGGTACCATATTCTTTACCTGCAATGATGATCAAGGGCACTTCTTCTTTTTTGTATTTTTCTGAGGCGTCATAAATACGCATAACTTCTTCCGAAGGTTGGTGGAGAGTCCAGTCACCCTCCATACCTGGGTTTAACTTATTCCTAAGTCTAATATTTGCAAATGTACCTCTAACCATTACGTCGTGATTTCCCCTTCTGGAACCGAAAGAATTGTACTCCCGACGAGGGACGTCATTTCCTAGCAAGAACTGGCCTGCTGGAGCACTCGGAGGTATGGATCCAGCAGGCGAAATATGATCCGTAGTTACTGAATCCTCTAAATACACTAACACCCTGGCATTGGTGATTTCTGTTCTTTCAGACGGATTCTGGGAGAAGTTTTCAAAATATGGAGGTTTTTGAATATACGTAGATTCTTTGTCCCAATTGAAATTTAAAGTAGAAGAGGTTTTTAAACTCTGCCATTCTTGAGGACCATCGATTACTTTACTGTATTGTTCCTGGAACATTTCTGGTGTGATGCATGAGGATATCGTGTTTGAAATATCCTCTTGTGTGGGCCATATGTCTTTTAGGAAAATCTCATTTCCTGATTGGTCTTGACCAATTGAATCTTCTACCAAATTGACATCCACCCTACCAGCTATAGCATAGGCCACAACCAGCATTGGGGAGGCCAAGTAATTAGCTTTCACTTGGGGGTGAACCCTACCTTCAAAATTCCTGTTACCACTGAGAACCGCGGCTACGGTTAAATCATTATTGGAGACTGCCTCAGCGACTGGTTGTGGTAGCGGCCCCGAATTGCCAATACAAGTGGTGCAACCATAACCTACAGTGTTAAAGCCCAAGTAATCGAGATCTTCATTCAGTCCGGCAGCCTCAAGGTACCTAGTCACTACAGTGGAACCTGGTGCTAAGCTCGACTTAACCCATGGCTTCCTTTGTAATCCTTTTTCCCTCGCGTTTCGCGCCAATAAACCAGCTCCCACCATAACTGATGGGTTTGAGGTGTTGGTACAACTCGTTATAGCTGCAATTGCTACTGCGGCATCTCCAAATTCTACCTGCTTTTCATCGATTTCTATTTGGTGAATCCGACCTGATGCATCAGAGAAAGATTTTGAAAAATTTTCCGGTATGTTTTCTAGGGGGATTTTGTCTTGCGGGCGTTTAGGCCCTGCCATCGATGGGATAACTGTAGATATGTCAAAATCTATATTTACACTGTAATCTGGTTCCTTTTGGTCATCATAATAAAATCTATTCGTTTTTGAGTACTGTTCCACCAATTCTACAGTTGCTGTATTACGTCCAGTATCTTTAAGATATTTTAACGTTTGATGATCTATTGGAAAAAACCCACAGGTCGCCCCATATTCAGGGGCCATGTTTGCTATTGTGGCCCGGTCGGCAAGGGCTAGTTCTTTCAATCCGGGACCATAAAATTCGACAAATTTCTCCACTACACCCACTGATCGGAGCATTTCCACTATTGATAAAACCAGATCAGTTGCTGTGGATCCATTTGGGAGGTTCCCTGTCAGCCTTACTCCAACTACCTCAGGTACAACCATATAGTATGGTTGCCCCAGCATTACTGCTTCGGCCTCGATTCCACCGACTCCCCATCCTAATACTCCTAGACCATTAATCATAGTAGTGTGAGAGTCAGTTCCTACACACGTGTCCAGATATGCCACAGGGTTGAGTACATCGTCTCCACTCAAAACAACTTCTGCCAAGTACTCAAGGTTAACTTGGTGAACGATTCCAGTGCCAGGGGGAATTATTTTAAAATTATCGAATGCATTTTGAGCCCATTTCAGCAACTGATACCTTTCAGTGTTTCTCTCGAATTCCATTTCTATGTTCAGACTGAGCGCGTCGGGCACAGAGAAATGGTCTACTTGGACTGAATGGTCTATAACCATATCGGATCGGACAATTGGATTGATGATAGATGCATCACCTCCCAACTCGCTCACCGCATCCCTCATGGCTGCTATGTCTACTGCTACCGGAACTCCAGTGAAATCTTGGAGTAGGACTCTTCCTGGCATGTAAGGAAATTCACTAGCCGGTTTATTGTTTGGGCGCCAAGAAGATACTAATTTTATATGGTCTTCCGTTGCAGGGCCTCCATCAGCGTTACGTATAACGTTTTCTAACAAGACCCTTATTGAGTAAGGGGTTTTGTCGATGTTTATTAACCCCGCCTTTTCGACAGAATCGATAGGGTAGTAGGTGTAACTACCTGATGAGGTCTGCAGAATATTTTTTGATATTAGGTCTGAAGGATTACCATTTGTATTCATGAGAATATATCTCCGAAATTGTTAAGAATGAGGTGATCGGCAACTTAAGAACGGTTACTCATCTGAGTAAGACTATCTGATAGCTATAAATATCCAATACAAAGATTGATCTGTGTTAAAGCAACGTCATTTTAAAAGAGGGCTAGAAAAGCCCATATTTGCTATCTTTTCTGTCCAAAATACTCGTAATTTAGCTCAGTCCATTTATCCCAGTCAGCAGGCACGTCATCTTCAGCAAATATGGCTGTTACTGGGCAAACTGGCTCACAGGCGGCGCAGTCAATACACTCTTCTGGGTTTATGAGTAGCATACTATGCTCTTCTGCTTCATAAATGCAGTCAACAGGGCAGACATCTATGCAGGCTCTATCCAACACATCAATACAGGGTTCAGCGATAATATAGGTCATATGTTATTTTTGTACTCCTCGTCTAAATGAAAGTTCCTTATGGGACGACTCAGGAATTATATCTCTTAGGTATGAGGGCTTCAACGTGAAAACGGCTGTGAACTGTTTTATTGAGGAGAAATATGAATGTTAGAGGGTTATATTCCGGGATTTTAGATCGGCAATCTCACCTTCAGAATAACCGAGGTTGAGCATGATTTCATCGGTATGTTCCCCCAAAGCAGGTGATGCTGATTGAACTGCCAAAGGCGTTTCACTCATTTGTATCATAGGCCCAGCCATTCGGATTTTCCCTGCAAGTGAGTGGTTTACTTCTACGACCATGTCATTTGCAATCACTTGTTCGTCATTAATTAGTTCTTGTATAAACCTCACGGGACCAGCAGGAACTCCCGCTGCATCAAAGATTGAAAGCCATTCTTCACCAGTTTTGGTCAGTATTATGGATTTCATTTCTTCCGATAGAGATTCTATCGCTGACGCTATGGATGGATCTTCAGGGTCATAGCCTTCTGAAAACCTTGGATCCGCGACGCCAATTGCATCGGCAGCCTTTTTTCGAAGCCTGTTACTTAGGCAGGCAATGGCAATCACGTCGTTTGCAGTTTGGTATGTGGTGTAATAGATACGAAATGCAGTGTTAAATGGCGAAAACATTTGTTGTTGGTCCAAAAGGCTTTGGTACGGCAGGCCAGCTTGTCTTAAAGCCCCCAAAGTTTCAACCAACTCATCTTTCTCTTGCTTTCCGTGTTCTTCTACCTCCATAAATCCACCTTGGATGAGTAAGGATGTTGAAAGCAAAGTCGTGTCGATCTTTTGACCTTTACCTGTGCGTTCCCTCGAAAACAAGGCCGCACTAACTCCCCAGGCAATCGCAACTCCTGTGGTGTAATCTGCAACGGCGGTTGCAGTCACTTGTTGGGGGACACCATCGACGACCTTATTGTCAGCAGCTAGAAGTCCACTCATAGCCTGAATGATCAGATCATAACCTGGTCTATTCCCATGGGGACCCTGTCGACCAAAGGCTGTATTGTCACAATATATTAATTTTGGGTTGACTTGAGATAGGCTTTCGTAGTCAATGCCCAACTTCTTAGGGACGTCGGGTCGGGCGTTTATGATCACCACATCTGCATCTGCGACAAGTTTCTGAGCGATTTCAAGGCCTTCTTGGCTTCGAAGGTCTAACGGGAGACTTTTTTTCCCACGATTCAACCCTATGAATGTTTTACTTTCTTTGGGTAGAAATTCGGTGTGGAGTCTCCAAGGCTCACCTTCGATGGGTTCAATTTTAATTATCTCAGCACCCATGTCACTCAACAGCATGC
>VFFY01000253.1 GCA_009392675.1 SAR202 cluster bacterium
TATCTGATTTGTAACTACTCTGTTTTGAATGAGTTTGGTTGTACCAGTGGCAAACACCCTATGCCAAAAAAGACAGATTTTTTCTCGCAATGGAGTATCAGTCATGACTAGCCTATATACCCAATGCGCACCTCCGCCGCTGCGTAAGTCAGACTGGTCAACGTGGTATCTCCTTATCAAATCATCTGGTATGACATCTGGATGGTCCGGGTTCAACAAATCATCAAGAACGGCTTGATATCCCATACTAAGAGCTCGATCCATTTCATATGGAGTTGCTCCAAACCCAGCCCTTCTCAGAAGGTGAGCCATTAACAATGCCTCTTGCCTAGAACGAACTGTTGTCATATTTCTGCCTCCCCCGATCTCAGTGTGTCTTCTTGAAATGTGAGTTTTTTATTGGCATGAGTATACCAAGCGGTTTGCGCATGTCAAAAGCCATATATGTTTTTATATGCAGGCACACAAAAACGACTTGAACCAATACTAAATCTCGGTGAGGCTACCCGACCTATACTTGCTAAGAAAATTCGTGCAGTATTCATCCTTGCCTAAAAGCATATTGATTGTGGTTTGTACCCGTTCAGATTCCATATCTAGGGCGAATATTCTTTCCACATCACTTTCAACAGGATTCAATATAGCTGAATCTACCCCCGACTCAATCGAAAGTCTTATGAATGTGTCATTGATTAATTTCCTCAATGGAAGCCCAAAAGAGACGTTACTCAATCCTCCAGTTATATGAATTTCTTCTCCAAATCGTTCGCGGATTTGGGCAACTGCTCCAAGATAATGATTGCCGAAGTTCTGATCTACGGCTATAGGGAATACCAGAGCATCCAAGTAGATTTGCGATAGAGGAATTTTTCTTTCCAAACATTGTTTTATCATCTGGGACAAATTGGATATGCGGTCTGAGATTTCACTAGGCATAGAATCGATCCCGCTCGCCGTTACAATCGCTGTCGCATTATTTTCAGTAACAAGATCTAAAACTGAAATCCTTTCTAATGAAGCTGAATTTATCATAGGGGGACCTTGCGGTGACCCAACGCTCCGATAACATTCTAGGCCGTGCTGAATTATTTCAACACTAGAAGAATCTATACATGGCGGTAATTTTGCGACTGACGAATAGTGGCCAATTAACCACGCCATCGCTTTTTTTTGAATATCAATTTTATAAGAGATCTCATCGACATTTAAATCTAGAAAGTTACTGCCTTTATCTTCTTGCCGTTTAATTTCTGCTGAGATGTAGTTCTCGCCATGAATTCTATCTTCATCTGAGCCAGACATACCAAGAGTTACGGCTATCATGAAATGCTTAACGCTTCCCTGCTTGTAAACTTGAGTGTCTTTGAAAAAATCAGGTATCGGCATGAAAGAAGTGATGTCATCTATGTTTTTATAAACGACAAATTCATCTCCATTTTCTTTTCTGATGACCCTTTTGCCGTTGGTGCGCAAGACACGGGTTGTATGAATATTTTCCCCAATAACTGTTAAAACTGATTTAACCATTAATTCCTCCAACTATTCTTCGAGTCTAGTCCAATCGTTAAATTCTTCTTTACCCCCACGAATTTTCCAATCTGAATCGATGGTCAATTTGCTGGTTATTCCTCCACGCACATTGAAATCCATAACCAAGCGAATCCGTTTAGGGGAGTAAATATCCATTAAGTCGTCATAAATAGTGTTGATAATTCGTTCATATGAAATACGTGTATCTCTAAATTGGAAAAAATATCGTTTTAGTGACTTTAATTCAATAACACTTTGGTCTGGATAAAATGTTATGTTAGCCACGGCAAAATCAGGTTGTGCTTCGGCACCAATAAACGTTATTTCTGGGGCATTAATCTTAATTTCATATGCCTTAGATGTCGGGTTGTCTATCTTCTGCAGAAAACTGGGTTCACTCCATCTATTCATAATTGCTCCTAATGGAATTGAAATTCACGCAATTTATTGTGCCATGAGCCTACTTATATTGCTATTGACGAGCGACGAATGGGTATTAATATGTTTGTGCAGGTCATTCCAATAATTGAATAGAATTCTCCAGATGGTCAGCCGTCACAAATATAGAGCATTTTAATAGAAAATACCGATTTGACTACTCCATTTGAAAACCCAATTTGACTGCGAAAGACATACCCAATAGACTCCGTCAGGCATGCTACTGCTTAAGTATTCCAAACCCTGAATAGACATAGGTAGAAATGGATATGGCAAATTCAAACAAACCTCACGGCCCTTTATCAGGAACCCGTGTAATAGACTGGACAATGTGGCAGTTCGGGCCAGTATGTTCCATGATGTTGGCAGACCTAGGTGCAGAGGTCATTAAAGTCGAATCTCTTGACGGTGACCATGCACGCCAATTTCATACAGTCAGCGGGTCCTCGTCCTCGCTCCCTGGAGGCTTGAATGCATATTTTGAATCCCTCAACCGGCAAAAGAAAAGTCTTTCCCTAGATTTAAAAAGTTCCTCCGGTCAAGAAATTATGCGGAAACTGGTAGGAGAATCAGACATATTTGTTCAAAATTTCAGGAAAGGGGTAGCTGAAAGATTAGGATTAGGTTACGACGATCTAATTAAAATCAACCCTAAATTAATTTATGGTGCAGCCACCGGATATGGTCCAAACGGGCCTGACTCAGACAAGCCAGCATTCGCTTATACCGGTGAAGCTAGATCGGGTTCCTTGTGGTGGGCCGGTCCAAACGATGGTAACCCATATAATTTACAAAGTATTGCTGACCAAATTTCTGGGATCATGTTATGCAATGGGATTCTAGGTGCGTTAGTTAATCAAAAAGAGACAGGTAAAGGGCAAAAAGTTGATGTTTCTCATCTCGGAAGCATGATGTGGTTGGGGGGCAACCGTTATGGGATGGCCTTGCTAACAGGAAACGAGCCAGGAGGCCAAGAACGAAAGAGTGCTAGAAATCCCCTTTGGAACTGCTACAAATGTTCTGATGACCACTGGATCGCATTTGCAATGAACCAAAGTGATAGATACTGGCCATCATTTTGTGAAGCAATTGAAAGACCCGATTTGAACGAAGATGAACGATACACCAATATGGGAGTTAGAACTGAAAATAGGGTGGAATTAATTGGGAAACTAGATGATGTGTTCATAACCCAACCAAGGAAGTACTGGATTGAAAGAATGGATTCAACCGAAGGAATCATATGGGAAAAAGTGCAATCAATATGGGATCTTCCGGAGGACCCTCAAGTTGTACAAAACAATTACATAATAGATTTTGAACATCCAGTCCTAGGTCCCGTAAAATATCTTCAAACTCCGTTTCAATATAGCGAGACTCCAATAGAGACAAAATTGCCTGCCCCCGAGTTAGGACAACATACTGAAGAAATATTAACTGGAATACTGGGATATACATGGGAAGATATAGCAAATTTCCAAGATCAAGGAACCATAATTTAGGGAGATAGTATGGACTACAAATCAGGTGTAATAGAGGTAGCAGACGGGGTGTACGCATGGATAAACGAAAACTGTGCAACTAATGCTGGATTCATCGTCGGCGATGACGGCGTAATACTTATAGACACCTTAATGACACCGACATTGGCGTCTAAACTTTTAACTGTCGTGAAAGATGTTACTTCTAAACCAATCAAGTTTGTTGTAAACACACATTTTCATGGCGACCACGTCTATGGTAACCAATATTTCCTACCCGCTCCGATCCTAGGACATGAAAATTGCAGAATCGAACTTGATACAAAATGGGATGCTAATTTATCTAGATATTGGGCAAGGGAGACACTTAGACCGGAGTTGGAACGGATTAACAAAACACTCCCTGATGTCACATTCAAAGATCAAATGTCTATCTGGTTAGGGGATCGGGAAATAAGGATGTCCTACCACGGACGAGCACATTCTGACAGCGATATCTTATTATATTTACCTAACGAAAAAGTTTTGTTTGTAGGGGACCTAGCTGTAAACAAAACTATCCCTGCCTTCCCCGACGGCCATATTTCTAAATGGGTGGATGTATTGAGCAAGGTGGAAGCTGTTGAGGCTGACACTTTCGTTCCGGGACATGGCCCAGTCGGAGGAAAAGAGGAATTTAGAGAAGCCAAAGACCTATTGAAACTGTTGAATGACGAAATAAGGGCAGCCTTTGATGATGGAAAAAGTGAGGAGCAGGCAGCCAAAGATGTAAATGTTGGAAAATTCTCAGTTTTTGCCAACCAAGACAGAATTCCTCAAGTAGTGGAAATGGCGTACAAAGCCTACAGGGGTGAGTTGGATTAGCTTATCGTCCCAAGTCTTCGAGGTTGTAGTTCGATTGGTCGAGTTCCCCTTTCGTATGAAGATAATTTCTTACTACTGCATCTAGGTAATAGTAATCCTTCAAACCGTACTCGCCATACTCAATATCACCACTCATTAAAACAGAAACACTTCTCTCTACACCGCCTGGCAGAGCGACCCGGACAGCGATGATATTCTGGAAATAAGAAGTTAAGACGTCGACTGGCTTGAAATCTTCTCCTGTGAATACTCCACCTTCTTTCATTTGGTCTAGAAAGAACGAAAATAACGGGGTACCGAAAGCTCCATGCCCTTCGACATAGATCTCTCCTTTTAAAATTACTTCCCCCTTCACTTTAACCGGATGTGAACGATGAATTGATATCCTGTTCCATGTCATTACAGGTGCACATTCAGTGGTAATATGTCTTTCCAGCTCCCGTGGACCCCAGATCCAGTCGTCACCCCAAAGGCTTTTTATCGGTATAGATGGCCCTCCTGGCAGAAAACCAGGCCCATTAGACAAACCTATCATATGTTCCACATAAGCTTTTATAGCTTTTATACCAGAATCACTTAAGACAGTTTGGTGTCGATCTATAAGCTGCTTGATTTCTGTTACGCTCTCTGATTCACCTGCCCAGCTTTTTCTATATAAAAGGGCGTCTACTATAGGAATCCCATATGCTTCTTCTAACCCTTCAGCTATTCTATTGCTTGCGCCTATTTCCCCAGCCTCAATCCTTGAGATAACGCTTTGATTAACCCCGACGAGAGCTGCCACATCTCTTTGAGTAAGTCCTTTTTCTTTTCGCACTCTTTTAAGCACATCAGTGGTGTGAGTGAGCCCATTGGTGACCATATTTAATTTTCCTCTACTTCATTCAAAATAAAAAACCCCGCCCTATGGATTAGGACGGGGTTTGTATTTCGCCGAAATGGCGACTAGAAAAATACCCCTTATTACTTCATACAAGAACAGTTGTCAGCAGTAGGGTAAACCTGAACTGCTGTTCTGTATCCGCCGATCACGTGGTGGTATTTTTCAGTATTAGTCATATCAACATTCACTATACATAAATATTCTTAATTATATATGTCATCAATATCATATTTTGTAAACATTATGTTAAAACTTTTAAAATTTTAACCTCTTGATCACCACATTTCTGTCTTTCCAAGTCGCAATTCCAAACAAATTTGATAATAACGAATGATATGCGATTAATATCATAAATATGACAGTGACGTGAATAAAAAGAACAACAATAAGACTATGAGAAAATCTTTTGCAAGATAAAAAATATGACCCAAGGAGAAGAAATATTGTTACCAGAGATAAAATATCTAGGAATTCGAAATGATCCCCATTGATAACATAAAAATATAAATTGAAAACCGGTGCAAAAAATAACCCCATTAGGAAAACTGATATCAATAAAATCAAACTGATGCGATAATTTAGCGCAGGAGCTACACTTCGAGAAACACCTTTCATAGTCTCCAACATGTCATTGTATGGCAGGGAAGTGACCATACTTGTTCCATCCTTTAAGGTCCACCGCAGACCAGAACTTTTAATTAATCGCCCAAGTCCGAGGTCATCAACGGTATTGTCTTTTATTTTCTTATGGCCTCCACTCAAAATATAAGATTCTCGCTTGAATAACATAAACTGCCCATAGCTCGCTGAGAGATATGAGTTTTTCGACAAGTGCGCCAGCTGTAAAGGCAACCAAGCGTAAATTGCCCAATCAATAAAACCGTAAAGGGTTCTTTCGATAAAATTATTTGGGCATCTGGCAGGAATCATTGTCAATAAATCGGATTTTTCGGCTACCGCCTCATTGATGGCTGTCTTGATAGTGTTTTTGTGTAAAACAGTATCTGCATCGATAAATAACATATAGTCACCGTTGGCTTTCAATGCCAATTGATGACAAGCCCAGTGCTTCCCCAACCAACCCTGTGGAATCGATTCTCCATCCATCAATTGAATTTCAAGGTCCGATTCCAAAAATTGACTAACTACTTCTGCAGTATCATCTTCAGACCCATCATTTAAAACGATGACGTCATAATTTATATAGGTTTGATCGGTTAAAGCAGTAAGAACTTCTGAGATATTTTCGCTTTCATTTCTTGCTGGGATCAATACCGTTACCGACACATCAGTATCACCGAAGAGCTCATCACCAAGACGTAATCTGGGCCTATCGAGATATTTCCAATTCCATATCGTGATTAAAAAAGAAATGAAGGCGAAACACCCGGAGGCAAATATTATTAAGGTATTAAACTCCATTAACCTTATGTCCTTATCCAGCTTCTGAACGCTATCCCATGTTGGTATTCGGACCTATGCTTAAATATTACCAGCAGTAAATTCAATATCCCAAAAATTATTAATGCCTGAGTGTCAATTATGCTGAAAATAACTGTAAACCCGATCAGACAAGTCGTCACGGTTATAGCGTGATTTTTTTGCATCAAGTGCATTACCCCCAAAATTAGGACAGCCACCGGAAACGCCATACCAGAAGTAAGGGCAATCCATGACCCCCAGCTTGGAGCGAGAGCTTTTCCTCCTCTAAAACGCAAGAAAGGAGGGAAAGCGTGTCCTATTATTGGTGATATAGCGACCACTGTCACCGACAAAAAATGCACAGGATATGAGGTATCTGAAAATTGGTTGGTGAATAGCCATACAGGTACTGCTGCTTTGAGTACATCTAGTAGCATGGATATAGATCCGACCATCCATCCGGATGATATCCATGCATTGGTGGCCCCCGGGTTTCCGTCCCCTACTCTTCTAACATCCTGACCTGAAAGTGTTCTAACACAAATTAAAGACCATGGTACCGAACCGCTGATAAATGCTATAAATGTCCATATCAGAGTGTCATACATTAGTGCACCAACAACTATTTGAGGTCAACTAACAAGGTATTCAGGAAGACTACCACA